>CAZEBT010000057.1:0-8821 GCA_964510485.1 uncultured Dehalococcoidales bacterium
TCGCAGTCTTCCATCGCTTTAGATTCCTGCCAGTTATCCTCTTCACAGGGACAATCAGCATAGAAAGCCACCAACTGGCAGAAGCTTCCCATCCCCGGCACATAAGTGATATTGTTTCTACCATATCTTGCCAGTCCGCTTCGCACCGCAAGGGTTTTCAGTGCCAGATGAGCTTTGGCTATCTTGTATCCGGCAGTCTCCAGCACACTGTTTAGAATTTCTTCGGCACGAGAATCATCTGCTTTGGTAAAATAGGTTGGTGGGATGTCGGCGGGATAGGCGATTCCCTGCCATTCAAATCTGAGACGGGTCATGGGTTGAGGCATTGCCACCACAATGATTGTCTTTGCCCCGGGCAGGTTTTTATTAGTATCTAAATAGAAATGCCATGTTTCATGTAATCGTTTATTCAACAATCCCTGCCTGACCAGTTTCCCAACTTCGTCCTGCACCTCCGGCAGGTGCATTATGGACACGGTTTTGTATTTGTAGCCGCACTGAGTCATTGCGCGTGAAATTTGCTCGAAAACATTCGCCACAGCTCGCCCCCTCGCTGCTTAAGCATATAAAGTAGCACCTTGCCCTTAAGAAGTCAAAGAGTGTAAATACCAGAGAAAATCGGAGATTTTTCGGGGTAAATTAAAGGGGATAGGGTTACCTCGTAAAAATAATGTTAAAAATTATAGAGAAATTGATATTTGAGCCTGAAAAACGACCTGAAAAACTTTGACTTGTTTTGAAGTTTTGGCTAAATTATGGTATTAATTGGGGCTGATGACAGGGGGAAGATAGGATGACCTATCAGGAAGAGGAGCAGTCAAGGCTGAGACGGCAGTCCAGCAAGCAGGCTATTGCCCTGGCTATGCAGGGTCAGTGGCGGGAAGCCGTAGCTGTCAATCAGAGCCTGATAGAGGTGTTTCCCAATGATGTTGATGCCCATAACCGTCTGGGAAGAGCTTATATGGAGCTGGGAGAGTACGCTCAGGCCGAGGCAGCCTATAGCCGTGCTATTGAGATTGACCCCTATAATTCCATTGCCAGCAAGAATCTCCAGCGCCTATCCCATCTGAAAGAGACCGTGGCTAGCTCAGAGGGCGATTTTCACAAGCTGGAGCCGCAGCATTTCATTGAGGAGGTCGGCAAGGCGGGGGTATTTCAGCTTTATCGTCTGGCCCCCCTGGCGGTACTGGCGAGGACAGGGGCTGGTGACCGCGTGAATCTGAAGGTAGATGGCTCCAGTTTGATAGCCGAGACCAGTCGCGGAGAGTATCTCGGTCAGGTGGAGCCCAGGCAGGGGCAGCGAATTGCCCGGTTAATGGAGGCGGGTAACCAGTACTCGGCGGCAATCGTAAGTTGCTCAGAGAGCATGGTAACTATCATTATCAGAGAGGTATACCAGCACCCCAGTCAGGCGGGGCGCCTTTCTTTCCCCTCAAGGGGGCTTATCGGTATCCGGTCCAGTGTTGGTGATATGGTAATCAGGCGCGAGCTGGAGCATGAGGAGTCGCTGCTCGGTGAGCCCGGCTATACTGTGGTCGGAGGAGAAGAGTCGGGGCTGCTATCCGAAGAGTCTCCTGACAGCAGTGATGATGAAGGTAATGAAGAAGAATAGGAGCTTGAGAGAAGATGGTTTCAGGAAAGGTTAAGCCAGTAAGTATCGAAGAGGAGATGAGGAGTTCCTACCTTGACTATGCTATGAGCGTTATCGTTTCCCGTGCTTTACCCGACGTTCGCGACGGCTTGAAACCGGTTCACCGCCGCATTCTCTATGCTATGGAGGGGATGGGGATGACCCATGCCAGGCCCTTTAAAAAGAGCGCCCGCATCGTTGGCGAGGTACTGGGTAAGTACCATCCTCATGGTGATACCTCTGTCTATGATGCCATGGTGCGCATGGCGCAGGACTTCTCAATGCGCTACCCTCTAATTGATGGGCAGGGTAATTTCGGTAGCGTGGATAACGACCCCCCGGCAGCTATGCGGTATACCGAGGCCCGGCTCACGGAGATTGCCGGGGAGATGCTGGCTGACATTGACAAGGATACCGTTGACTTTATGCCCAACTTTGATGATAGCCTCAAAGAACCGCGGGTGCTACCGACCCGCTTACCCAATCTACTGGTCAATGGCAGCTCCGGGATTGCCGTGGGCATGGCAACCAATATTCCTCCCCATAACCTGGGCGAGGTATGTGATGCCATGTCTTATCTCATTGACAATCCCGATGCCGCTGTTGATGAACTTACCCAGTTCATTAAGGGACCTGATTTCCCAACCGGCGGCATCATCCAGGGGGAGGAAGGGATTAAGAGCGCCTACGCTACCGGGCACGGCAGGATAGTCGTTCGAGCCAGGGCGTACCTCGGGGATGCTGCCGAAGCCGGACGGCGGCAGATAGTTGTTACTGAACTCCCGTATCAGGTAAATAAGGCTGCCCTCGTGGAGAAAATAGCCGAGCTCGTTTCCGATAAGAAAATCACCGGTATCAGCGAACTGCGTGATGAATCAGACCGCCAGGGTATGCGTATTGTTATTGAGCTGAGGCGGGAAACCCAGCCCGAACAGTTGCTTAACAGCCTCTACAAGCATACTGCCATGCAGTCGGCTTTCTTCGTCAATATGCTGGCTCTGGTCGATGGTCAGCCCCGGGTAATTAGCCTCAAGGAGGCGCTCCAGCAGTATATTAATTTCCGCCGTAAGGTTATCACCCGGCGCTCTCGGTTTGAGTTGAAGGTAGCCAGGGCACGGGCTCATATCCTCGAAGGGCTCAGGATAGCTTTAGACAACATTGAGAAGGTGATTGCCACTATCCGAAAATCGGAGACTGCTGAGGCGGCACGGCAGAACCTTATGAGCGGTTTTGGCTTGTCTCGGGAACAGGCCGAAGCCATCCTTGATATGCCACTGCGCCGGCTGGCTAACCTGGAGCGGAGCAAGATACATGATGAGTATGTTGAGGTGTTAAAGACCATTTCTTACCTGGAGGACCTTTTGGCCAGTGCCGCCAGGATGTTTCTCCTGATAAAAGAAGAAATGGAAGGGATGAAATCTAGGTATGCTGACCCGCGCCGAACTGAGATAAGCGAGGAGGGCATTACTGACTTCAGTGTTGAAGACCTGATCCCCCATCAGAGAGTAGTGGTAGCACTCACCGAGCGCGGGTTCATAAAAAGGGTACCATCTCATACCTACAGAGCACAGCACCGGGGTGGCAAGGGTATCATTGGTATGGTAACCAGGGAGGAGGATGCTGTCAGGCTCCTCGCTGTGGCTGATACCCATGATAACCTCCTTTTGTTCACCAACCGTGGTAGAGCCTTCAGTATCAAATGCTATGAGGTCCCGGCTGACATCTCCCGGGTGGCTAAGGGAATGGCAGTAATCAACCTTTTCTCCATACCTGCCGGTGAGCGGGTAGCTGATATGATAGTCGTCAGCGACTTTACTCCAGATACCTATGTTTTGCTGGCTACTCGCCGCGGGGAGATAAAAAAGACGTCTTTAGATAGTTTTACTGCTGTACGCAGCAGCGGTCTTTTCGCCATGGATGTGGAGGAGGGGGATGAGCTGGTGGCGGTGCGTTTAGCAACTGATGATAATGATGTCCTGCTAATAACCCAGAAGGGGCAGTCTATCAGGTTCGCTGTGTCCAGTTTAAGGGCTAGCTCCCGCACCAGCGGCGGTGTATGCGGTATCCGCCTGGCCATCCCCAATGACCGCTTTATCGGCATGGGGGTTGCCTATCCTGATACCTTCCTTCTGGTGGTTACCACGGAGGGCTTTGGCAAGCTTACTCCTGTTAAAGACTACCCCAGGCAGCATCGTGCCGGCAGTGGGGTCAGGACCTTCAAGGTTATTGAGAAGACGGGAGACCTTGCCGATGCTCGGCTGGTTGTTTCATCTCAGGAAGTAATGTTCATATCTGCCAACGGTATTGTTACCCGCACCCCGGTCAAGGGTATCACTGTTCAGGGCAGGAGCACTCAGGGAGTGACATTGATGAAGCCTGCTGAGGGAGACAGGGTGGTTGCTCTCGCCTGCCTGGATGTGGCTTAAAGAAGAGGCTGGTATTAATGTCACCGAAAGTGTAGGTAGAAGGGAGATTGCAAATTGAGTGTGCCAGATTTTTCTCTACAGGGTAAAGTAGCGGTTGTTACCGGGAGCAGAAGGGGGATAGGCAAGGCTATTGCCCTGACCTTTGCGCAGGCCGGGGCTGATGTCGCTGTTTGTGATTATATCGTTGAGGGTGGCGAGCTTGAGGCCGTTGCCGAGGAAATCCGTGGGCTTGGTCGGCGCTCACTGGCTGTCCAGACCGATGTCTCAAAGAAGTCTGACGTGGATAACATGGTTAAAAAGGTAACCGATGAGCTCGGCCCCATTGACATTCTGGTAAACAACGCTGGCACTTATCGCGGTTCGGTCCTGATTCAACAGACCGAGGAAGATTGGAATGCGGTTATCGGCACCAACCTTACCGGTTGCTTCCTCTGCTCCCAGGCGGTGGGTAGAGGGATGATTGAGAGAAGAAAAGGTAATATCATCAATATCGCCTCTGGAGCGGGAATAAGGGGTTTCGCCGGCAGGAATTCTTACAATGTTTCCAAGGCAGGCGTAATCATGGTTACCAAGGTGCTGGCACGCGACCTCGCCAAGTACGGCATCCGCGTTAACGCCCTGGCTCCCACCAATCTCAAGACGGATATGACCCGTGGCATCTGGGAGAACCCCAAGACCCTGGCTGCCGAGGAGGCCAGAATACCGCTGGGTCGGCTGGGCGAGGTGGACGATATGGCCGGGCCTGCCCTGCTTCTGGCATCTGATGCCTCCGGCTATATCACCGGACATACCATTGTCCTTGATGGCGGCTCAATGGCTTAGCCTTTCTCCTGTGTCATTGCCAGGCACAAGGTGACGAAGCAGCCTGCCCTGTCATTCTGAGGCTTGTCCTGAACCGAAGCCCTGAACGAAGTGAAGGGACAGTGAAGGAACTCGACGAAGAATCTCGTCTAAATTGAGGTTGCAAATGAAGTTACTCTTTATTCCGGGGTCGGGGGCCCCCAGGGAGGTATGGCGATATCAAACTGATTACTTTTCTGATTCGGAAGCAGTCGCTCTCCCTGGCCATCCTGATGGCGAGCCCTGTACCAGCGTCGGCGAATATGTGGAGTGGATGAGGGGCTACATTCACCGGCAGGGCTATCAGGGTGTCGTTCTGGCTGGTCATTCCCTGGGGGGTGCCATCGCTCAGCTCTACGGACTTAAATATGCCGACGAGCTTAAGGGTCTGGTTCTGATTGGGACCGGTGCCAGACTGAGGGTGCGCCCCGACATTCTGGAATCGGTGAGGGGGATGATTGGTGATGAGACCGCCTGGAGGCAATACCTGGAAGAGGGCTCTACCCTGGCTGACCCGGAGATGAAAAAGACGCTCCTGGAGGCCAGGGTACGCATTGGTCCGGCGGTCTTGTTGAATGACTTTCTCTGCTGCGACAGATTCGACATTATGGACAGGATACAGGATATCAGGCTGCCCACTCTGGTTATCTGCGGGAGTGAGGACGTGATGACTCCGGTCAAATATGCCAGCTATCTGGCTGACAGGATTGAAGGTTCTTCTATCGTTATCATTGATGGGGCTACTCACAGTGTAGCTACCGAAAACCCCGGAGAGGTAAACCAGGCAATAGAGGGGTTTCTGGCTACTCTTGGCTGAGCCTCTCACACCTCTCCTGGCAGTCCGGCAGCCAGCGTTCCAGTCCGCAGGTATTACAGGCTTCGTTTCGGCAGTCAGGGGTATACCTGCCCTCCAGGGCACGCTGGTATTCTTCCTTGAGAAAGGCGGTGGTTACTCCTACGTCAATGTGGCTCCAGGGGAGTAGCTCCTCCGGGGAGCGCTCCCTGTGGACGTAGAAGCCAATTTCCAGCCCGGCCTCCTCAAAGGCACGGAGCCAGTTCTCGTAGTTGAAATGTTCACTCCAGCCATCAAAGATGGAGCCCAGCTCCCAGGCACGGTAGATGACCTTGCCCAGCCGCCTGTCCCCCCTCGACAGGGCACCCTCGAGGAAGCTGGTCCCGGGGTCGTGCCAGGATACCCTGGTCCCTTTACGGCGCAGCCCCGCTTTAAGGAGTTCGTGCTTGGCATTTAGCTCCTCTTCGGTTGCCTGGGCTACCCACTGAAAGGGGGTGTGTGGCTTGGGGACAAATGTTGACAGGTTGATTCTTATCTGCAGTGTCCTGCCACCAGCCTCTCTGCCCAGAGGGCGGATTTTGTCCACCAGCCGTACAATATCCTCAACGTCCCCGGTGGTTTCCGCTGGCAGACCGAGCATGAAGTATAGCTTCAGGCCTGTCCATCCTCTCTGAAGGATAGCGGCAAATGTCTCCAGGATTTCGTCTTCGGAGATATTCTTGTTAATCAATCGCCGCAGCCTTTCACTCCCTGCCTCAGGGGCAAAGGTCAGCCCTGCCCTTTTCTGTGCTGGCAGGGCATCCATCAGCTCCACCGAGAAGCTGTTAATATGCAGGCTGGGTAGCGATAGGTTGAGGTTATCCAGGCGGTGGGACAGGTCAGCTACCACCCTGTCAATCCCGGGGTAGTCGCTGGTGCTCAGTGAGACCAGGGACACCTCGTTGTAGCCGCAATTACTGAAAAGCTCCTCAACCGCCTCCAGCACCTCCTGCCGGGACCGCTCACGCACCGGCCGGTATATCACCCCTGCCTGACAGAAGCGGCAACCACGACTGCACCCCCGCTGAAGCTCTACTGCCCCGCGGTCATGGATAACCTCAATGTAGGGGACAACCGGTTTGGTGACCGGCGGGGGTAGCTCGGCTACTATCTGCCGCTGGATGGCAGGCTTAGCCTCGGGCACAGCCGGCTTGATGCTCTTTAACAGGCCATCGGGCTGGTATTCTACCTGGTACAGGCTGGGCACATAGATGCCAGCGATAGTAGCCACCCGGCGCAGCAGGGTTTCCTTTGAAGCCCCCTCCTGTTTCCAGCCCCGGAGGCTGTCCAGCAGCTCCAGCAGTACCTGTTCAGCCTCCCCAATCACGAAGAGGTCGATGAAGTCAGACATAGGCTCCGGGTTGAGGGCACAGCTACCACCGGCTATTACTATCGGGTGGGAGTCGTCTCTTGCCGCCGCCAGGGCCGGTATCCCCGCCAGGTGGAGCATATTCAATACGTTGGTGTAGGTAAGCTCGTAGCCCAGGGAAAAGCCGATAATATCAAACTCTCTCAGGGGGTGCCTCGATTCAAGGCTGAACAGGGGGATACCCTCTTCCTGCATTACCGCCTGCATATCCACCCACGGGGCGAAGACCCTTTCGGCGAGAACATCCGGCTGGCTATTGAGAATTTCATAGAGTATCGGCAGTGCCATGTTGGACATGCCGATTTCGTATAAATCAGGATAGGAGAGGGCAACCCTGATGGCGGTATCGTCCCAGTCCTTTACGATGCTGTTCCACTCGCCGCCGGTATAGCGCGCCGGCCTGGTAACTTTATGTAAGATACTGTTGAGGTCGGTCAAATTTATACCTCACTCGCCTGAGATGGGCTGCTCCTCATCCAGCCGTGAAAGCTCGAACCGCATCCCGTCCCGCGCCGCCATCACCTTGACCCCCGTCTTCTCCGTCAGCCTCTCGGCTATCTCCCAGGGTTTCGCTCTCCACATACCCATCCCGAAATGTGTCAGAATAGCTACCTTCGGCTTTAACGTCTCAATCAGGTGCTCGGCGTCGGGCACCGACAGGTGGTCAGCCGGCAAGGATATGTTCGCATCGGGTTTGCGGGGCTCCAGGAAGACTACGTTGATAATCAGAAGCTCACCGCCGTAGTAGCCGGGCAGGCCCTCAAAATAGCGTGTATCGGTAATCAGAGAGAAGTTATACCTTGCCGTCCTGAAGACCATGCCGTAGGTCTCTACCGGGTGTATGTGCCTCACTGGCGTGGTAAAGGAGACATCACCTATCGTATAGGACTTCCCCGCCTCCAGGACCTCCACCCCGTCAAGATTGTCCTTGAGGTATGAAAAGATAACCGGCTCTGTCTCCAGGGCATCAGCCGGGGCGAATAGCCTACCGTGCTTGCGGAACCCGCCCTGTGTCATCGCCTCAACCATAATGTTGATATCGGCTGAGTGGTCAAGGTGGCGGTGCGACAGTATGATGGCGCTCAGCTTCTCGGCTTTGAGCTTTCTCTTGGTCGACTGGATAATGCACCCCGGTCCGGGGTCAATGAGTATCTCGGTATCGTCCAGGTTCAGCCACAGGCCACCGGTGGCCAGAAACTGGTTTATCATCATGAACCTGGCACCGCCGGCTCCCAGAAAGGTTATCGTATTCTTTGATGGGGTCTTTTCCTTCACGCTAATCTAAATATAGAGGATAGCCGTCATTTTTACAATCTCTTCCCCTCCTGTCATTCTGAGCGCAGCGAAGAATCTCAGTCTCTGTCGTGAAGTGCTTTTTATCAGGGATTCTGAAAGGGGGCGGAGTCGCTCTATTGAAAATAAGGTAACCCCATCCCCTGTATCCCCTTCCCCTTATCGAAGGGGAAGGGGAATGATTGATTTCGAAGGGGCTTCGCCCCTTCAAGCTTCCCTGGAAACGCGGTTATTTTCAAGACGTAAAGCGGCTTCCCGGTAAAACCCTGAACTCATCTGGGGGAGTGAGGGCTATATGGCTACCAGCCAAAAATAAAGAGGAAGGGGAGTTTTAGAGGGGCGAAGCCTCTCTTATAAACTATTTCCCCCTCCCTTATCAAAGGGAGGGGGATAAAGGGGGAGGGTTACCTATAAAAATATAATACTTAAAG
>CAZEBT010000058.1:0-8801 GCA_964510485.1 uncultured Dehalococcoidales bacterium
GTTTTTTCATAAACATGGTTCTCCTCTTCTAACTATAAATAAGGCAATTTTATGCAATTGCAACTCATTGCAATAATAACCCAAAAAAACTCTCTGCTCAGTTCACCGAGCCACCTGCATCACGGCTGGTCATCGGCTTCTCTGAGATTCTCCAGGAGAATGCTGTGGGTCGTGAAATCAATCTCCCTGATATTTGCCCCGATTTCCTTTCGCTCACCAAAGAGGGTCTTAAAGAGGAGCCTGTCACCGTCAATGTCTACCGATGCAATCTCCTCCATCAGAAGCTGTCTTTCACCATTCCGCCTGACATATGCCTTTGATAAGCACATCTTACCCCTCCCTTGCCTTTAGTCTACCCAGAGCCCGGGACAGGAGTTCGGTTGCTTTATCCATATCCCCTACTGCTTCCAGCATCTCCCTGGAGACCTCGGCTTCTCCAAGCCCCTTTGCCCTGTCCGCCCACTGTCTGAACTCCTGGCTGTGCTCCTTATTATGCTCTATCCAGTAGTCCAGTAAGGTGCCGAGTTTAGCTCTTTCATCATTACTCATCACGCCCTCCAGATTATTAAATTATCACCTCAGGAAATCTTTTTGCCACAATTAACGCAGCGCCCCAGTATAGCCAGGTGCCTCAGGTCAGCAATAAAACCATACTCCCTAATTAACCTATCCTTCAGGGAAGCCAGCACCGATTCATCAAGGTCAATAATAGCACCACACTCCCGGCAAACCAGGTGGTGGTGATGCCCCTTATCCGCCGGGTGATACCTCACCCGCCCTCCCCCCAGGTCGGTCCTGGTTACCATGCCAAGCCGTTCCAGAAGTTCCAGGGTGCGATAGACAGTTGAGATATTAACATTGGGGTACCTGGCGATAACCTGGGTATAGATTTCCTCGGCGCTAATATGGTCATCGCTGTTCTCAATGGCCGACAGTATCATTAGCCGCTGAGGAGTTAGCCGATACCCCTGCTTGCTTAGCACGCCAGCTATATCTCTGGACTGGTCCACCTGACTTCACCTGATTAAAGAGACTGGTTGAATTGTAACAGAACGAGGTAATTTCTGCAACATGTTGTATTTGCAACCAGTTTCAATAAACCTATCGCAGGTTACCACTCAAGGTCAATGTTCCCGTGCAGGACAGGCGGGGTTACCCTATATCTGGCTGTATCCACTCCCTGGCCGGTCAATACCGATGCCCCTGCCCTCGGTTATCCAGCCGAACTCCTTCAGAACTGCCTGGCTGTAGGTGACGCGCCCGGTGACCTTGTCCAGGGGCTCGGTTGCCAGGAGAAGGGCTGCCTTTGCCATCACATCCGTCGACTCGGCTCGCGGGTCGTCGAAGCCGGTGACTAATTTGTGGTAGACGGTGCCGGGTGTAGCCACGACCAGTGAGGGAGAGACGCAGGTCACCGATATTCCGTATCTGTACACTTCCTCGGCAAGTCCCTGAGTGAACCGCTCCAGCGCGGCTTTTTCAGCCCCGTAACACGTGCCGCCGCGCTCACCGCCGGTGGATTCTTTATAGGGACCGCGCCCCGGTCCGATTGCCGCACCCGAGGAGATGTTAACAATAGAACCGCTCCCCCTCTCTATCATGTCCGGCAATACCTTCTGACTCAGCATGAAGGGGCCGTGGAAGTTTACCGAAAATGACCGAATCCACCTCCTTACAGGGTAGTCCTTGACCGGTATGAAGTAGGTCAGGGCAGCGTCGTTAACGAGTACATCCACAGGCCCAAAGAGCTCCCTGGTTCTTGCCACCAGATTGTCGCAACTCTCCTCGCTGGAGATATCCACCTGTACTGCGGCCGCGGTGCCGCCTGCCTCCTGAATTTCCGAGACTGTTGTGTTGAGCGAGCCCTCCATGATATGGTCGCCTTCACCCAGAGTACGAGCACCACAAACAACCCCAGCCCCCTCGGCAGCGAAGAGCTGAGCAATCGCCTTGCCAATACCACGGCTGGCCCCGGTAACGATTGCCACCTTTCCATCCAGTTTACCCATAATACGCCTCCTTTATTTTCCTTAAACCCGGTATTAGTCAATAGCCCTGCTAAACAGGCTCATTCAGACCCTCTCCCGGCTATCCAGCAATATGGTTACCGGACCATCGTTATGTATCTCCACCTGCATATATTGCTGGAAGCGCCCGGTCTCAACCCTCAGCCCGCTGGCTGCAGCCTCATCCACAAATCGCTGAAACAGTAATTCAGCCTCAGCTGGTGGCGCTGCCCCGGTAAAACTGGGGCGGCGTCCCTTCCTGGTACTGGCTAGCAGGGTAAACTGGCTCACCACCAGCAGCTCACCCCCGATATCCAGAGCCGAAAGGTTAAACTTCCCCGTTTCATCAGAAAAGATTCGCAGGCCAACTGTCTTCTGCACCAGGTACCGCGCATCTTCCTCGCCGTCACCATCAGCCACCCCTACAAAGACCACCAGCCCGTTTCCTATCCTGCCGACCACCTCACCACCGACGCTGACTGATGCCCCGGTAACCCGCTGCAAAAGCGCCCTCACGGCTACCCCTCCCCCGGCTCTTCCCCGGCAGACGATTTCTCAGGCATCTTCTCCACACCCTGCTCTGACTCCGTATCACCGCCCTTCCGATTATCGGTAACGTAAAAGCCTTCCCCCTTAAAGATAACAGGGGCCGGGTGGAGAACCCGGTGAACTCGTCCCTGGCATCTGGGACAGGTAGCTACCGGCTTATCATGAAACCCCTGCTTTTTTTCAAAACGGAACTGACAACTATCGCACTCGTACTCATAAACAGGCACAGCTTCACCTCACACAAACCTTCTCCGGTGATTTTATTCCTCAAAACCTGTATCTATTATACCCTTTTTAGACTCTCTTCCGCTTCCACCTTCCCAGACGGAAGTATATTGTATATAGGAGCGCCGAAAAAATCATGCCAGATGCCATCCCCCATCGCACTCCATACATGCCGAGGTCGGTAATCCGCGGCAAAAAGTATGCCAGGGGTAAGGTTACAAACCAGACGGTTACCATGCTAAAAATCATTGTGGGTACGGTATCACCGGCCCCAGCTAAAGACTGCATAAATACCACCATAAGACCCAGTATCACGTAGCCGGCTACTGCTATCCTCAGGAATGTACCGGCGACTGACACCAGACCAGGGTCTGCATTGAAGATGCGGACGATATGTTCAGCCGCCAGCAGTATTATCACTGAACAGGCAACCAGAAGCGCTTCCACCAGTCCTGCTGCCAGCCAGGCACTCCTCTCGGCTCGCTCCGGCTGGCCAGCTCCCAGGTTCTGTCCTACCAGGACGCCACTGGCCATACCAAACGCCATACCCGGCATGAACAGCATCATCTCTATTCTCTGGTTTATGGTATGAGCCGCCACGGCAATTGTGCCGAATGGTGACATAAACAGCATCACGAAAAAGTTGCTCAGGGTCCTCTGTATGCCCGATATCAGGGCAGGAAACCCGATTTTAACAATACGCCATATGATGTTCGGGTCAAGGCGAAAGTTACGCATGGTCAACCGCAGCCTGGTCCGCCCGGTAAAGAGAATCCACAGTGAAATAGAAAGCCCCAGGCTCTGGGAAACGATATTGGTCGTGGCGGCTCCGGCAACACCCAGGCGCGGGAATAGCCACCAGCCGAAGATGAGGAAGGGACAGAGAGCCACGTGGAAAAGCCTGAAGACGATGGCTATCCTCATCGGGGTCACCGAATCCCCCGAAGCCTGCATAACACCCTCAGCCATCATCCGGAAGACCATAGCTGCCGCACCTACAAATAATACGCGCATATAGGCCACCCCTTCAGAGACAACGTCAGGCTCCAGCCCGAATAGTCCCAGAATAGGTTCAGCAAAGAACATGCCTATTACCGCCATAACTATGGCGAAGGCGATACTGATGACGAATGCCTGCTGTGCCACGTGATTGGCGCCCTTGACATCACCGGCCCCAACAAAACGGGCAACCATAGCCCTCATGCCCATCATGAGGCCCATAATAGCTGCCATAATCATCATGACAGCAATACCGGCAACGCCGACTCCAGCAATCGAGGCTGCCCCCAGCCTCCCCACCCATATCATGTCAATGGTGGGGCCGAGCATATTCAGGCTATTGCTGACGACCATAGGCCAGGACAGCCTCAACAGGTTGTGAAAGATGTTACCTTGTGTCCAGTCCCTCCCGAACCCCGGCCCCCTCCCGGGAAAACCCGCTGTCTCTTCCAATCGCTACTCCTTATGCTCCCCCTGCCAAGCCGATTACACCCGCCTGCTCAATTGCCCCGGCGGCTACAAATAGCGAACCGGTGACACAAATCAGGTCCCTGTCCCCGGCCATACCCAAAGCCAGAGGCAGGGCAACCGATATAGCATCTGTCTCCCCGGCCTTTATTCCACGCCGGCCAAACTCAGCCACTATGGGCCCCGTGGCCATAGCCCGTGGATGAATAGAGCGGGTAACAATTACCTCACTAAAAAGGGGCACCAGTTCCGAGACTATGCCAGGTAAGTCCTTATCCAGGGATAGCCCGATAATCAGGATAGCCCGGTCAAATTCAAAGTACTGCTCAAGAGACTGCCTTAACCTCCGTGCCGAGTCAGTGTTATGGGCACCATCAACCACCACCAGGGGACGACGGCTAAGAACCTGAAGCCTGCCCTCCCAGTTCACCTTCGCCAGACCGTCAGTGATACCACCTGCGGAAATATTGAACCCCCTCTCAGCCAGAACCTCAAGGGCAGCCACCGCCGTCACCGCATTCTCGAGCTGGTGCTGGCCCAGAAGCGGGATTGACAGATTATAGCCGGCCAGTCTGCCCCTCACATGAAGCGATTGACGCTCAGGTTCAAAACCGAGACCCTGCCAGGTAACATCACTGCCTACCCTTATCAGCTCTGCCTGCAGGTTGAGACACGCCTCCTCAACTACTCTATCCACCTCAGCAGGGTGAGGGGCACTTACCACCACGCAGCCTGGTTTGATGATACCGGCCTTCTCAGCCGCAATCCCGGTCAGGGTGTCGCCCAGCACATCCATATGGTCAAAGCTAATCGATGTGATGATGCAAACCTCGGGCTGGACTACATTGGTGGCATCAAGCCTGCCTCCCAGACCTACCTCAATCACCTGGAAATCCACGCCCTTTTGAGCAAAGTAGGAAAATCCCAGAGCCGTGGTCACCTCAAAGGTGGTCAACTGACCGTAGGCAGCCTTCTGGTTGACCGCCTCAACCTCAGGCTTAAGCCTGTCCACCAGAGCCACCAGCTCTTCGTTGGAGATTAACCTGCCATCAACCCTGATACGCTCATTATATAGATGCAGATGCGGGGAGATGAAAAGCCCGGTAGTATAACCAGAGGCGGTAAGGACTGATGCCACCATGGCAGCCACACTTCCCTTCCCCTTGCTGCCGGCGATGTGAACCGACCTGGCTTTCAGGTGAGGGTTGTCTGCCCGGCGCAGCAGCTCATCCATACGCCGCAGGTCATAGGTAGTCCTGGTGCGTGGTCCGGGTTCCCGCTCGTAGTCAATGAAGCTGTAAATGTAATCCAGAGCCTGCTGATAGCGGTTATCTGTCAACTTCACCCCTAAAAAGGAAAGGGGAGAGACGCAGCTCAGGGCAGCTTTGCCCCTCCACCTGGCACGGGAGTATTGTGCCAATTATATCACCACCAGTGAAACAGCCACAAATCGCTCACAGCCTGCCCTCTAACCCCGCCAGATTTGATAACGAGCGGACTACTATGCTATGCTAACCTGGCTGGCACCACCAAAAAGGGTGCCTAGCAAAGCGTAAGGGCGAGGATTGAGCAAGGGCAAAGCAAAGTCAGGACAAAACCGGGTTCACGTGATAGCGGAGAGGTGTAAGGGGTGTGGCTTTTGCGTAGAGTTCTGCCCGAAACACGCCCTATACCAGTCCACTGAGACCAACAGCAAGGGATACTACCTTATCGCCGCAAGCAACGAAAATAGGTGTAGCGGGTGCGGTATGTGCAGTATGGTCTGCCCTGAGTTTGCTATCTTTGTTGACTCTGCTGAGGAAGAGGACTGAGAGACGGAGGTAACGTGTCTGGCCGGGGATATTTAGCTGGAGAGTTCTTTATGAGCGGGGATGAAGCCTGCGCTGAAGGTGGAATTAGCGCTGGTTGTAAATTCTTCGCCGGGTACCCCATTACCCCGGCTACCGAGATTGCGGAACGAATGTCAGACCGGCTTCCAGAGGTTGGCGGCACCTACATACAGATGGAGGACGAGCTGGCATCAATGGCGGCTATCCTGGGGGCTTCGTGGGGTGGAGTCAGGGCAATGACAGCCACATCTGGGCCCGGATTCAGCCTGATGATGGAGAATATTGGCCTGGGGGTTATGCTGGAGACACCCTGTGTGGTGGTAAACATACAGCGCGGCGGGCCGTCAACCGGGCTACCGACTCTAACCGGCCAGGGGGACATGATGCAGGCACGCTGGGGCAGTCACGGCCACTACAGCATTATTGCCCTGGCACCTAACTCTCCGCAGGAGTCATTCGACCTGACCGTAAAGGCATTCAATCTCTCTGAGAGATACCGTGTGCCGGTCCTGGTCATGTCTGGAGCCGCCGTCGGGCATATGTATGAGAAGGTGGTTATTCCCCCGGCTAGTGAGATAGAAATCGTACCCCGACGCAAGCCTGCTGTCCCCCCGGAGGAGTACTGGCCCTTTAAACCCGATGACGACCTTGTCCCGCCTATGGCAAATAGCGGTGAGGGTTACGGGTTCCATGTTACCGGACTTACCCATGATGAGCGGGGGTACCCGGCAATGAATCCTGAGGCTCAGGACAGGCTGGTACGACGGCTGGTAGAGAAGATTGAGAACTATAGAAGCGAGATTGTCGAGCTGGAAGAGGACGGCATTGAGGGTGCTGAGGTAGTGGTCTGCTCCTACGGCATTTCAGCACGGGTGGCACTCATTGCCATTGAACGCGCCCGGAGCGCAGGCATCAGAGTGGGCATGCTAAGACTGGTTACCGTCTGGCCCTTCCCCGAGGACAGGGTCAGGGAAATTGCCGGGCAGGTCAGGGCATTTGTAGTACCGGAGATTAACTACGGGCAGATATCCCTGGAGGTGGAGCGATGCGCCGGCAGTAAGGCAAGGACAATACTTGTACCCCATATGGGTGGCACGGTACATAATCCGGAAACAATACTGGATGCCATCAAGCAGGCGGTCAAATGAATAACGTTACTCTAGATACTGAAGGGCATCCCCTGGATATTTACCTGAGAGTAGACCGGCTACCCCACATCTGGTGTGCCGGCTGCGGCCTGGGGTCAATTCTCGGTAGCCTCCTCAGAGGCCTGGTTGATTCCGGGTTTGATATGAAGAAGGTAGCCCTGGTCTCCGGGATAGGGTGTACCGGCAGGGCAGCAGGATACGTAAAACTGGACTCGTTCCACACCACGCACGGCCGGGCAATACCCTTTGCTACCGGGCTGAAGCTGGCTAACCCGGAGCTGAAGGTCGTCATCTTCAGCGGAGACGGTGACCTGGCAGCCATCGGCGGTAACCATCTTATTCACGCCGGCCGCAGAAACATTGATATGACCGTGATATGCGTTAACAACTTCAACTACGGAATGACGGGAGGACAGTTCGGCCCGACAACTCCGTGGAACGCCAGGACTACCACCTCACGCCGCGGCAACATAGAGAGTGCGTTCAATCTGCCGCATCTGGCAGCCGCCAGCGGTGCCGTCTACGTTGCCCGGTGGACAACAGCCCAGATCCGTCAACTGGAGAGGGCTATCAAGGAAGCCCTGCTGAAGAGAGGCTTCAGCTTCATTGAGGTAATTTCCCCCTGCCCCACCTATTATGGCCGTATGAACCAGCAGGCAAGCGGCTTAGACCAGATGAGACATTATCGAGCTAATAGTGTCGTGAAACACGGGGCTAACCCCAGCGAGGTGGACATCGACCTCGAGGGTCAGATAGTCGTCGGTAAGTTTATTGACATTGAGCGCCCTTACCTTCCAGAATAACGGGGTGGATATGATGGCATTTCGGCATGAGATAAGACTATGCGGCTACGGGGGACAGGGCATAATTCTGGCCGGCTATATTCTTGGTCAGGCAGCCACTGTTTACCAGGGCATGGATGCAGTCTTCATCCAGGACTACGGCCCCGAGGCCCGGGGTGGAGCCTGCCGGGCTGACGTTGTTATCTCTGATAAAACTATACTTTATCCCTATATTGAGGCTCCCTCAATCCTGGTGGCGATGTCTCAGGAGGCATACGATAAGTATTTCCCCTCAAAACGTGAGGATACCCTGGTAATTATTGACCGGGACCTGGTCAAACCCGGAGAAACAGCGGGCAAGAAGCTACTGGATATGCCAGCCCGACGGATAGCCGAGGAGCTGGGTAGAGTGACCGTGGCTAATGTTGCCATGCTGGGGTTTTTCACGGCTGCCACGGACGTTTTATCCGCGGAGGCAGTGAAGAAGTCTATCCTTGCCTCAGTTCCTAAGGGCACCGAGGAACTCAATATGAGCGCCTTTGAGAAGGGCTACGCCTACGCTCAGGAGGGGGATTAGTGTGATGGACAAGACAAAGGTAGGCATCATCAACGTTACCGGCTATGTCGGCGTTGAGCTGGCACGGCTGCTGCACCAGCACCCGCAGGTAGAGCTTATTTCAGTTACCGGGCGGAGTGCCGCCGGGCAGAAGCTGGGCAGCGTTTTCCCTCACCTGGCTGGCATAGACCTGACCATTGAAGCCGAGCTGGGAGAGGTTGACCTGGCTTTCTCAGCCA
>CAZEBT010000059.1:0-8592 GCA_964510485.1 uncultured Dehalococcoidales bacterium
TATACAACCCCTCCCCCCTGATATACCCCTCCACCGCCTCAGGAACCAGCCCGGTTATAGGCAGGCCCTGGGCAACACGCTCCCTGATATCGGAGGCGCTTATATCTACCCACGGCTCGTCCAGTATTATCACCCGCTCAGACAATCCAGGGACGCTCCTCTCCAGGGACTCAAGGTCGGGACGGGGATAGCCCGGTCTGGGCACTGCCACCAGCCGGCAGCACTCAATAATCCGCCGGGGTTCTCTCCACCGGGGAAAATCACTCAGACTGCCCCAGCCCAGAATAAAGAACAGCTCATCCCCGGCACCCAACTGACCCCTTAATTCCGCCATCGTGTCCCGTGTATATGAGGGGCCTCCCCGCTCAATCTCCATGGTGGATACTCTAAAGCAGGGCCTATCGGCAATAGCCAGGCGTACCATGCTGACACGGTGTCCGGCAGCGGTAACATTACTACTCTCCCTCAGCAATGGCTGTCCCGCCGGCAAAAAGAGCACCTGTTCCAGATTCAACCGGCTTCCTACCTCATCAGCCACTGCCAGATGCCCGTTATGAACCGGGTCAAAGGTCCCGCCCAGCACTCCCAGATTCATTCTACTACCACTCCCATTCCAGGTCTCCGCAGCGGACCCTGTCGCCCGGCTTTACTCCGGCCTTATCCAGAGCCCTCCTTACCCCCAGCCTGGTCAACTGCCTGTCCAGCTGCCCGCGCAACTGCGGACTGCTCATATCTACCCTGGCAACAATACGCTCCAGCCCGGGTGCTTCAACGACAAACGCCTCCCCCTCCCTGTGCACGCGCACGCCTTTATCCCTGGGCCGGGGCCTGAAGACCCGGCTCGGAACCCTCTTATCAGTCTCCCCAACCTGGCTCAGCATGTCAACGGTCTCCATCATAAGCTGAGTAACCCCCTCTCCGGTTGCCGCCGATATGAAAAGGGGGCTGATGCCGATACCACCAAAGGCACCCCTTATCTCATCCAACCCTGCCTGCACCTGCGGCAGGTCAATCTTGTTCACCGCCACAATCTGCTGTTTCCCGGCTAGAGATGAGTCGTACAGCCCGAGCTCAGCATTGACCCTGGTCATATCCTCTACCGGTGACACCGAACTGCCGTCAACCAGGTGAATGATGATTCTGGTGCGCACGATGTGACGCAGGAAATCATGTCCCAGCCCCCGGCCGGTATGGGCACCATCCACCAGTCCCGGTATCTCCGCCAGGACGGCAACCCTCTGCCCGACCTCGACCACACCCAGCACAGGCTCACGAGTGGTGAAGGGATAGCTGGCTATCTTGGGTCTAGCTGCCGAGGCTGCCGCCAGCAGGGTGGACTTACCCACATTCGGGTAGCCGATTATTCCCACATCGGCAATAAGCCTCATCTCCAGGCTTACCGCCTTCTCTTCACCCTTCTCCCCCGATTGGGCAATCCTTGGAGCCTGGTTCGTTGACGATGCAAAGTGAATATTACCCAGCCCCCCCTTACCACCCCTAGCTACAACCACCCGCTCGCCGGGCTTCTCAAGGTCAGCAACCAGCGCTCTTCCCCCAACCTCATCCTCATCGTATACAACAGTCCCCACCGGCACCGGCAGTATCAGCGCTTCCCCGTTCTTACCGTGCCTCTTTCTCCCCCTGCCATCCCCACCGACACCTGCTTTATATCGTCTCTTTCGCCTGAAAAGCTTCAGGTCAGTAACACCGGGGTCAGCCACAACCACTACATCTCCACCGCTCCCACCATCCCCCCCATCGGGACCACCGAAGGGAACATACTTCTCCCGCCGGAAGCTTATTGCCCCGCTCCCTCCAGTGCCTCCCCCCACGAATATTTCAATCGTATCAATCAATCCAACCTACCCAATTATAAATAGTGTTGCAATTATTAATATCACTATATAGGTAATATTTAAACCTTATTATTAATAATACTAGCAGGAATTGGGGCAAGTTTAAATCTGGTTAATTGTTGGACCGGGTGGATAATCGTTAGCCTAGCCGAAATAAGCTTATCAAATAACCCGGGGCATTATTAAAAAAGGGGGGCGATTGTCTTAATATTCAGGCCGGTTATCAGAGCTCGGTTCTGGGGGTAGAGTGTACCTTTTGCTGGATGTCGAATATCTGGCGTCTCAATCGGGGCTCGTTTCTGATATCGTTGGCAATCTTTTCATAAGCGTAGCTGATAGTTGCCGGGCTCCTCCCCCCCAGCTCTTGCCCGACCTGCGCCAGTGAGCAATCGGTATCCTGCCTGATAATGTACATTGACATCTGGCGGGCATGAACGGTGGCTTTGTCCCTTCTTCTCCCCTTGAGGTCGGAGAGGGTAAGGTGAAAACTGCTGGCAACTGCTTCCATAATGAGGCCCGGCGTAACCGGGGCAGGCTTTGGCTCCTTGCTGGCTATATCCTCAAGTGCCCGGACGGCTAGCTCAGGGGTGAGCAGGGTTCTGAGCAACCTGGCATAGGCAGTGACCCGGTTCAGGGAACCCTCCAGAGCCCTGATGTTCTGCTTGATCTGGAGGGCGATAAGCTCCAGGACGGCGGAGCTAACATCCATACCGTCCTGCTTTGCCTTGGCACGCAGTATATCCAGACGCGTTTGGAAGTCGGGTGGTTTAAGGTCGGTAACCAGCCCCCACTCGAAGCGCGAGCGTAATCGTTCCGGTAATTGTGGTATTGATGTTGGTGGGCAGTCACTGGTAACTGCAATCTGCCGGTTATTATCGTGCAGAGCATTAAAGGTGTGGAAGAAGTTCTCGTTTGTTTGTTTCTTGCCGCTGAAGAACTGGATATCATCCATCAGCAGCATATCAACGCTCCGGTATTTCTCGCGGAATGTCTCCATTTTACCTTCACGGATTGAACCGACGAGTTCGTTGGTAAACTGCTCGGCGCTGGCGTAAAGCACCTTAAGGCCTTTGGCGACAGCCGTATGACCGATGGCATGTAGCAGGTGGGTCTTGCCCAGCCCGGCATTCCCGTGGATAAAAAGAGGGTTATAGTTCTGCCCCGGGTTCTCAGCCACCTTCAGGGCGGCGGCATGGGACAGTTCGTTGCAGCTACCTACGATGAACGAGTCGAAGGTATACCTGGGGTTAAACAGCGGCAGGCTGGTCTGGCGGGCAGGAGGCTTTTCCTCACTGGCACCCACCTGAAACCTTACCTCCACATCGTGCCGGAGGAGCCCGGTGAGCACCTTGGCGATTAGCGAGCACTGGTTCTTTTCCAGATATTCGGCAACAAAGGCGTTGGGTACACCAATGACAAACTGATTACCCCGGTAGCTCAAGCCGATAGTTTTCCCCAGCCAGGTCTGGTAGTTTGGCTTGCTGATTTCTACTTGTAGAGCGCCCAGGGCGGTTTCCCAGATCTGTTGTGCCGACCTATCTCCCATTAACTCGCTTTCCATTACTGGTTAATCACAAAACTTTATATGTTTACGCCCCAAGCTTATCGCAAACCGCATGGGGAGAGAATCGGCTCCCTGAGGGAAACTGGAAGTGGATGGCAACAATCACTAGGATAATACCAGATACCTCGGCTGGCAAGGTTTTTGGCATTGGTTGCTGGGGATTTTTAACCCTTGCTGTCCCCGCCACCCCCTCTTGAAAACTCTGCCATCCTTCTATTTTTTGCCAAATCCTCGGCTGTCGTGGCTGAAACGGTTGGTTGTTGTAAAAAATTTTTAGTGATAAAATTTGGGGGTTGGAGGTTTGAATTGCGGGTTGTTTTTATGGGTTCTCCTGAGTTCGCTGTCACCCCTTTACAGCACCTGATACTCAATCAATACCAGGTGGTGGCTGTCTGTACCCAGCCTGACAGGCAGGCAGGCAGGGGACGTCCCCTGGCTTCTCCTCCCGTGAAAAAGGCGGCACTGGCCCGGGATTTGCCGGTAATCCAGCCGGCTAGTTTAAAGAGTGCCGATGCGGTGGCGCAACTGGCTGGATTGCGTCCTGACATAATTGTGGTGGCGGCATTTGGTCAAATCCTGCCGCAGACGGTTCTGGATATCCCGGTTCACGGCTGTATCAATATTCACCCTTCTCTGCTACCCAGGTTTCGCGGTGTGTCACCGGTGGCGCAGGCTATTCTGGCTGGGGACAGGTTTACCGGGGTGAGCGTCATGTTGATGGACAGGGGCATGGATACCGGCCCGGTACTAGCCAGGGCACAGATTCCTGTTTCGGCACGGGATACGACTGGCTCACTCAGTGAAAAATTATCGCTGGTCGGTGCCCGGGTGCTCCTTGAAGCCCTGGTTGGCTGGCTGAGGGGTGAGCTTACCCCCCAGCCTCAGAATGAAGCCGAGGCTACCTATTGTGGTGCCATCTCCAGGGAGGCGGGCGAGATAGACTGGCACCTGCCGGCAGAGGAGATATGGCGCCGGGTGCGTGCCTACCAGCCCTGGCCGGGGTGTTATACCAGGTGGCAGGGAGGGCAGCTCAAGATTATTGAGGCGGTGCCTCTGGGTGAGGCAGGCACCTCTGAGGCGGGGCAGGTAGCAGCTCTGGGGAAGGGTGCGGCGGCATTTGGGGTGAACACCGGGGAGGGAGTTCTCGGCGTGCTGCGGGTTCAGCTTGAGGGGAAGCGGGCTATGTCTGCCGCTGAATTCCTGCGGGGACAGAGGCAGTTAATCGGTGCTATACTACCCTCGCAATAGCGTTGGGTTATCAGGAGGCTGATTTGTCTTTACCGGAGAACCTGGACCGGTTCGCTACCCTGATAGAAATCATAGCCAGGCTGCGGGCACCTGATGGCTGTCCCTGGGACCGGCAGCAGACTCATGCCTCGCTGCGGGATAGCTTCCTGCAGGAGTGCTACGAGGTGCTGGAGGCACTGGATGAGGGGGATTCGGCGGCGCTCCGCCAGGAGCTGGGCGACCTGCTGCTGCATATTGTTTTGCAGACGCAGATTGCCGCTGAGGCAGGCGAATTTGAGGTGGGGGATGTCATAAGGGGAATCAATGCCAAGCTGATTCACCGCCACCCTCATGTGTTCGGCTCAAGGAAGGTCAGGGATACCGACGAAGTCGTCCGTAACTGGGAGGCTCTCAAGCAGGAGGAGAAGGGAGAGGATACCTCTATACTGGATGGCGTGCCCGGGCAGTTGCCCTCCCTCGGCTACAGTCAGGAGGTCCAGCACCGGGTAGCCCAGGTCGGCTTCGACTGGGAGGATGTTGATGGCATTATCGAAAAGCTGGCCGAGGAGGTAGGTGAGCTTAAGCAGGCTGATGGCCAGGAGCAGCAAGCGCAGGAGTTCGGCGACCTGCTATTTACCCTGGCCAACATCGCGCGGAGGCTGGGTATAGACCTGGAGTCAGCACTCAGGGAAGCCAACAGGAAGTTCTACCGGCGCTTTACCCATATGGAGGAGGCCTGCCGCCAGCGTGGGGTAAATATCGGCGACCTCTCCTTTGATGAGCAGAATGCCCTCTGGGAGGAAGCGAAGAAGTCTCAGGAGTGAGATTGTTTGTGGGTACGAGATGACCTGAAAATCTTGACGGGAGTCCAAGAGGGGCAAATACTATTTTATCTATTCCCGCCCGCCACCCTCAAGGAGGTAGACAGAGAGAGATTTAGAGGGGTGCAGCCCCTCTTTATTTATTCCCCCTTCCCCTTAGCAGGAGTAAAAGTTTATAAAGTGAGTCTAAGAGAGGCGGAGCCTCTCTCTATATTTATTCCCCCCTTCCCCTTATCTAAGGGGAAGGGGGTCAGGGGGATGGGGTTACCTTAAAACATATAGATATAACCACGCTTCTGTGCTACTATTATCTCGGAAACGGGAAAGTCGGGGCGGGCGGACTTGAACCGCCGACCTCCGCGTCCCGAACGCGGCGCGCTACCAACCTGCGCTACGCCCCGATAGCGATATTATAGTTTGCCTTTACCCTCCTTGTAAACTAGAGGCGGAGGTTGAGCAAGAACCATATACCTGCCAGGGCTTAATAAAAGGAGAGTTTTAGAGGGGTGAAGCCCCTCTAACATAGGGGGTTACCTGAATATTTTATGAAATACATCGTTCTGATAATTGATGGTGCTGCCGGTCTGCCACTGGCTGAACGCGGCGGCAGGACCTGTCTGGAGCTGGCTCATACCCCGAACCTTGATGCCATGGCGCGGGAAGGAACACTGGGGCTTGCCCGCACCGTCCCGGTGGGGATGGAGCCCTCCAGCGCCTGCGCCTGCATGTCGGTGCTTGGCTATGACCCCCAAATTTACTATAAGGGCCGTAGTGGCATTGAAGCCAGGAGTATGGGCGTTCCCGTAGATGACGGGGATGCCGTCTTTCGTTGCAACCTGGTAGCCGTTGATGGCGGTAGGATGCGCAGCTATAGCTCGGGGCATATCAGCACTGGCGAGGCGCATGAACTTATTGAGGCGCTCAACCAGAAACTCGGTAACGATACCGTTCACTTCTACCCCGGGGTCAGCTACCGGCACATCTGTCGGCTGAAGGGGCGGGTGGATATACTCCCGGCTACCTGCACCCCCCCGCATGATATTCCCGGTATGGCGGTAGAGGACTTCCTGCCCCGTGGCACCGGCAGCGACCTGCTCAGAGAGCTGATGGCAGGCTCAGAGGCGGTACTCCGCGACCACCCGGTCAATGTCCGGCGGAGGGCTGGCGGTGAAATCCCGGCTACCATGATATGGCTCTTCTGGGGGAGCGGCCGGTTGCCTGATATGCCCGCCTTCAGGCAGGTTTATGGTGTCAGGGCGGCAATGACATCGGCTGTTGACCTCCTCCGTGGCCTTGCCCAGATGGTGGGCATGGAAGTACTGGATATCAAAGGGGTCACCGACGGTCTGGATAATGACTATGCTGCCCAGGCAGTCGGCGCCATGAAGGCGCTTGGCGATTATGACCTGATTGCTGTCCATATTGAGGCACCTGATGAGGCGGCTCATGCTGGCTCTGTTGATGATAAGATAGAGGCTATTCAGAGAATAGACAGGGGGGTTCTGGGGCTATTCCGCTCCGGGCAGGTGGATTCTCTGCGTATGCTGGTCATGCCCGACCACCCGACACCGATTAAGCTCCAGACTCATAGTGATGAGCCGGTTCCATTTATGCTCTGGGGTGCCGGGTTCGCCGTCAATGGTGCCGGCAGATTCACTGAGGCAGCGGCGAAGGGCACCGGCTTTTCCGTTGACCCCGGGTATAATATTATGGGGGAGCTGATAGAATGAGTTGCGCAATGGAGTATTGACGCAATTGCGCAATTACGCTATATTAGGGGTGAAGGTTTATGTCGCTAATCGTTCAAAAATACGGCGGCTCTTCGGTGGCCGATGCCGCCAGGATTAGAAATGTCGCCTGGCGTATCGCTACTACCGTGGACAGGGGCGACCAGGTGGTAGTAGTGGTCTCTGCCATGGGTGATACCACTGATGAGCTGCTCAATCTGGCCCACCAGATAAATGACCAGCCTGACCCGAGGGAGCTTGACGTTCTGATGTCTACGGGTGAGGTTGTTTCCAGCACCCTGCTGACTATGGCGCTCGAATCCATGGGCTACGAGGCGATTAGCCTCAGTGGTGCCCAGGCAGGGATAAAGACCGATGCTGCCTACCGCCGGGCTAGAATCCTGAAGGTGGAAACCAAACGTGTGGAGAAGGAGCTGAAGAAGGGGAATATTGTTATTGTCGCTGGTTTCCAGGGTATCACTGAGGAGATGGATGTAACCACTCTGGGGAGGGGTGGTTCGGATACCACGGCAGTGGCTCTGGCTGCCAGTCTGGGGGCGGAGGTATGCCAGATATATACCGATGTTGAGGGTGTTTATACCGCTGACCCGCGTCTTGTCCCGGAGGCTCGTCCTCTGGCTGAGATTGGCTATGAGGAGATGCTGGAGCTGGCAAGCCACGGGGCCAGGGTGATGCACCCGCGGGCGGTTGAGCTGGGGGAGCTATTTAATATCCCCCTGCTGGTAGCCTCCAGCTTTACTGAGAACCCGGGGACACTAATTCATGGAGGGGTATCTATGGAAGTGCGTAATAAGGTAAGAAGTATCGCCCACGACCTTGATGTGGCTAAGATTACGGTGGTCGGTGTCCCCGACCGCCCGGGTATCGCTGGTGCCATATTCGACCCTCTGGCCAGGGCGGGTGTCAGTGTTGATACCATTGTGCAGAATGCCAGTATTGAGAATATCACTGACCTGACCTTTACCGTGATGAAGAATGACCTCGCTGAGGCAATGAGGGTGGTGGAGCCCATCGCCAAGTCAATTGGTGCCAGGGAGTGTGTTGGTGACTCCACGCTGGGGAAGGTCAGTATTGTCGGTACCGGTATGCAGAATACCCCCGGTTTCGCCGCCAGAATGTTCAGTGCCCTCAGTGAAAAGGGGATAAACATCCAGCTTATCACCACCTCGGAGATAAGGATAACCTGCATCATTGATGAGGCCAGGGTCGGGGAGGCGGTCCGTACCCTCCACCGGGCTTTTCAACTGGAGGCAGAGGAATAGGTCTACCGGCGGGATTGAGCGCGTAACCTCACACTCCTTTGTTTTTCAATGAGCGCACTCAGGTTTGGCGCCATAAACTGGTAAAACCCATCATCGGCATTCTCCAGCTTCTGC
>CAZEBT010000060.1:0-8477 GCA_964510485.1 uncultured Dehalococcoidales bacterium
GCCGGTAAGTACCGCAATATCTGCGTTGTTGGCGACCCCGACCAGTCAATCTACTCCTGGCGCTCAGCCGACCTGCGTAATATCCTCAGCTTCGAGAAGGACTACCCCGATACCAAGCTGGTGCTGCTGGAGCAAAACTACCGGTCAACCAGGACAATCCTGGAGATAGCATCCAACGTAATCTCAGCCAATCAGCAACGCAAACCTATGAGCCTCTGGACGAACAACGAGGCTGGCGAACTTGTTACGGTTGTTGAGACGTACACCGAGCAGGAAGAGGCCCAGTTCGTCATCAGTGAAATAGAGCGCCTGGGAGGTCAGGGAGAGGCTACACCGGGCGACTGCGCAATAATGTACCGAACCAATGCTCAGTCCCGGGTGATTGAGGAAGCATTTGTTCGCTACGGGACACCCTACAAGCTGGTAGCCGGTACCCGCTTCTACGAGAGACGCGAGGTCAAGGATGTTATTGCCTATTTCAGGGTAATTCAGAACCCCAACGACAGCGTCAGCCTGATACGAATAATAAATCTCCCCGGACGGGGCATCGGGCAGCAGACCCTCGCCCGGCTGTCTGACTGGTCAAAGGCAATGGGTGTTTCCCGGTACGAGGCGCTGCGATTGCTGGTCAGGGCTGGGAAGAGTGATGCCGCACTCCAGCACCCCTTCGACCGCCGCTCCACTCAGGCACTGACGGGCTTCTTCAATCTGATAGAGGGGTGTATTGCCCAGAGCCGGAAGCTGGACCTGGTTGAACTGTTTGACTTCGTTGTGGAAAGCTCCGGCTATCAGCGACACCTACTCAGTGCCATAGATGGAGAGGAGCGCCGGGACAATATCCTGGAGCTTCGCACCGTAGCCCAGCAGTACCGTGATTTGAAGCCGCCACAGGGGTTGACCGCCTTTCTGGAAGGGGTAGCCCTGGTATCCGACGTTGATGGGCTCAATGAAAGCGTCAACGCCGTAACCCTGATTACGCTGCACCAGGCTAAAGGCCTGGAGTTTCCGGTGGTATTTATTGTAGGCATGGAAGACAGGCTCCTGCCTCATATCAGGTCGTTTGATAACCCGGAACAGATGGAAGAGGAAAGGCGACTCTGCTACGTGGGCATCACCAGGGCCAAACGGAGGGTATATCTGGTGTACGCCTTCCGCCGCAGCCTGATGGGGAGCAGCACGGTAAATAAGCCATCGCGCTTTCTGGAGGATATACCCCGTCACCTTATCTCGAATACCGGCTGGTGGCAGGGTGAAGACAGACAGGTGGCTGAGGCAGTCTACTCCTGGAACAAGCCTGCTGCCCCCGGTCTGGACACCCCCGAATTAAAGGACGGTGACCATGTTTATCATCCCCAGTTCGGTAATGGGGTGGTGGTAAGCCACAGGCAGGTAAGGAATGATAGTGAGGTAGTGGTCGCCTTTGATGAGGGAGGAATAAAGAAACTATCGCTGAACTTTGCTCCACTTGAGAAAATAGAATAGTATTATAATATATAAAAACTATTGACGGTTTACACGGAAGCGTGCAGGATAGAGAAAAGATAGATAAGAAATCACACTTATAATAAAATGATAGCGGGGTAACAGAACAGAGATGGAAATAGATAAACTAAAAACTTACAATCAAGTATTAGATGGAGATTGTCTTGAGCATCTTAGCAAAGGTACTATACGTGATGTAGCTCTGACCTTCGTTGACCCCCCCTTTAGACAAGGGAAAGATTACAGATTCTTTGATGATAATCAACCCGATGATAAGTATTGGGCATGGCTAAACGAGGTTTTGTCAAAAGTTTATGAAATAACAGTTGATGGTGGAGCAATTTATTTCATGCAAAGAGAAAAGAATGCTGAAGAGGTGCTGAGAGTTCTCAGAAAGACTAATTGGAAGTTCCAAAACCTAATTATCTGGAAGAAAAAAACCTCTGCGGTTCCAAGTGAATTCAGGTTTTCGAAGCAACACCAGATTATTGTCTTTGCTACCAAAGGATATAAGCCGAGGGTATTCAATAAACTGCGTATTGATTTGCCTCTGGCGCCGGGACAAAAGTATGGAAGAGCTAATGGAGTTTACCTAACGGACGTCTGGGATGACATTAGAGAGCTAACGTCAGGCTACTTTGCCGGGGACGAAGCCATACGCAACAATAATGGTGAAAGGTTTCACACCCAACAATCACCAGTTACGTTGCTAATGCGAATTGTATTGTCATCTACAATGCCTAACGATGTTGTATTTGACCCCTTTGCTGGTACAGGTACAACACTGGTGGTTGCCCATCAACTACAACGCAATTCTATAGGCATAGAAATAGACCCGAAAAACATAGAGATTATCAGGTCACGTCTGCAATCTTTGAGACCTGCCGACAAGGTACTACAACATTTGCATTACTATAGATTCACTCCGAATCTAACAGATATTTGGCCGGTTAAAGAACCCATTGTTGAGCAGGGAGCGCTTTTTAATGCATGAATTCATTGATGTTATAGATTTCTTCATTGGGGCAGTAAACAGCCTAAAGGCAGGGACACTTAGTCTACACTCTCCTTTGGAAGAAATAGTGCTAAAAGTAAGCGCCAGAAATTTGGCTTACGTCGATAATAGGAGAGAAGCTAAACAGAAGTATGGAAGTGATTTCTGGAAAGGTTTAGATAAATCTTCATTAGAAACCAAAGGAATAGCAAAGAAACTCTTATATTCACAATCAGGTCAATTCCCTGATTTCATATTCAAGTCCAGAGAACATGAGTCCCGGCTAACTTGTGGTAGTTTGTTGGAGCTAAAGGATGCCAGAGGTGGAACCATAGCTTCTTTTAATTCTACTCTCCCCACCAAGAGTAAAAACCTGCAAGAGGTAGATATAGTTAATGGCGGAGATTTAGTTTCCAGAATTACTTCAGTTCATGATAGGAAGCTCGCCAGAGCCGAAGAATATTACACGTACCAAAGAAGATGTTTTTACTTGATAAGAACTCATAGAGATGATAATAGGGTAAAACTCTCTCTGATTGATGGGTCATTTTTTGAAACTGTTCCCAAGGACCATCTCATTTACCAGATGTTCTTAAACATACTACAAGCGCACTTGAGTAAGAAAGATATAACAGTATCAAGTGAAAATTTAGCACGATTTCAAGAGATTCTTTCTCACATTACAGACCAGACTATAATAGCAAGTTCACAGAACATAGAGAAGGCTTCCGTTAGGCCCAGGTTGAGGATTATGGCCGAGGTGCACTCGGACGGAAACCCGCATAGCACATCTTACCCCAAAATCCCAGAGGGTAGCTTCAATCTGATCATCCACAAAGCTCTTTTAACAAAAGAACTTGATGAGAAGCTACATCAAGAGATGCCTCAAGTTGAAAAACTCAGTATCCAGCATAAGCGGAACGGCGAGCACATAGTTTTCCAATTTAAGCTTAGAAACAAGACCAGGTAGCCCGAACTGACTGGATTAAAGCTTAGCTATGCCCATAGAAGTATTAGACCAGGAAGTAGCAGCTCAGATTGCCGCCGGGGAGGTGGTTGAGAGGCCAGCCTCGGTGGTCAAGGAGCTGGTGGAGAACTCGCTGGATGCCGGCGCGACCCAGATTTCGGTTGAGGTGAAGGGCGGGGGGGTAGGCCTGATACGGGTAACCGATAACGGGTGCGGCATCCCCTCCGAGGAGGTGAAGCTCGCCTTCAGCCGTTATGCCACCAGCAAGGTAGGCAGTATCGAGGACCTAACGTCTATTACCAGCCTCGGTTTTCGCGGCGAGGCGTTACCCAGTATTGCCGCCGTGGCTCAGGTTGACATACTCACCTGCGCTGCCGGCGAATCGGTCGGTGATTATCTCAGCCTGCGGGAGGGTGTCATTACCAACCAAGGGAGCCGGGGACGTTCCCAAGGGACTACAGTTACCGTGCGGAGCCTGTTCCGCCGGGTGCCAGCCAGGCTCAAATTCCTCAAGTCGCCAGCTACTGAAAACAGCCACATTGCCCAGGTAGTAACCGCTTATGCCCTTGCCTTCCCCGAGGTCAAATTTGACCTGCTAATTGACGGCCGGGCAGCTCTTGGCACCCCGGGCAGTAGCCGGCTGCTAGATGCTGTGATTGAGGTCTACGGTCTCGAGGTGGCCCAGAATATGGTGGAGATTAGAAGCGACGATAGCAGCTGGGCCAGCCTGAAAGCCGTTGCAAAACCCCTGATAACCGGGGTGATAGGGGCACCATCTGTAAGCCGCTCAAGCCGGGATTACCTCAGCTTTTTCGTAAACCGCCGCTGGATAAGCAGCCGGCTGCTCTCCTGGGCGGTTGAGGATGCCTATCACGGGCTCCTTATGCAGGGGAGACACCCGGTAGCCATTATCAACATTTCTCTACCACCCGGTGAAGTAGATGTCAACATACACCCTGCCAAGGCTGAGGTAAACTTCCAGAATAGACGCGCTGTTCTGGGTGCCGTCCAGAAAGCAGTCCGGGGAACCCTCCTTGAGATGGCGCCAGTACCCAAGATTGAGGAGGTCTCCACCGCCTACCAGGCACCGTCAGGACCAAGCCTGGAACTGCTGGCGCCCCGGGGAAAGGATGTCAGCCCGGCCGGTCACCCACCGGTAACCGAGACAGCTCCTCTGCTCTATCTGCCTGCACTCCGAATACTGGGACAGCTATCCGGTAGCTATATTATCGCCGAAGGCCCTGACGGGCTGTATCTTATTGACCAGCATGCCGCTCACGAGCGCATCCTTTACGAAAAGATTAGAGACCAGCGGGGGCAACAGAAAATAGAGGCCCAGGGGCTGCTTGAGCCAGTAACATTTGAGGTTAATCCCGGGCAGGACGAGGTTCTGAAATCCAGCCACCAGGAACTGGCTGAATTCGGCTTTTCTATTGAGCCTTTTGGCGACAGGAGCTACCTGGTCCGGGCAGTGCCGGCCCTGCTCCATGATAAAGACTGGGCAGGAATGGTGAGGGAACTGCTGGATGACTCATCGGGTGGCGAAAGGGGTGACTGGATGGAGAAGGTAGCCGTTACCCTTGCCTGCCACAGTGCCGTCAGAGCCGGCCAGGTATTGACTGACGACGAAATGCGTGAACTGGTAAGGCAGCTGGAGCAGGCAAGTATGCCCCGAACCTGCCCGCACGGTCGGCCAACGGTAATTCACCTCAGCTCACATCAGTTGGAGAGGGAGTTCGGTAGAAGTTAAGATATTCGGTCCGGGCAATCCCCAGCGAATAGTCAGCCGATTTCATAGCCGGCCCCGGTCAGTATTTTCCTGACTGATAGACAGGCTGGCGAGCCTTCCGGCAGGTCAAGGAGTGATTTCCCTTTCAGGTTGTATTCCTTGACACCGGCATCGTAGTCAATCCTGCCGAGAAAGTTCTCACCGGTGCGTTTCAGGTACTGCTCCGAATCATCATCAAACTCGTAGTTGCCCACCAGATAAAGGTGCTCATACCTGATACCCACTCCTCTGGTAATCCTCTTCACCCTTTCCAGATGCTTGATGGATTTCACGGAAGGGTCCAGCACCAGGAACAGGTCATTGATACTTGGGACAACCCTTCTATTAAGATGCTCCAGCCCGGCCGGCGAGTCCACCACGATGTTCCCATAGCCCTCACCAATAGAAGGGATAATAAACTCAAAGAGAAAGTTTGCCGACCGGTAATCGCCCTCTGTCCACCTTGGGCCCAGAGAGATTAGGTCAAACCTCTCCGACCGATATGTGGTGTACCACTGAAGCAGTAGCGGTATTTTCACCGTCGGGGGACCACCACCCAGTTCTATAAAGGCGTCCTCTTCTTCAATATCACTGGTTATGTCGGAGAGGGTCTTTACCGGCACCTCCCTGCCGATATCGGTCTCAGTCTTTGCCGCCTCCCAGTCCACCCCCAGCATACCTGCCAGGCTCTGGTCGGGGTCAATGTCAAGCAGTAACAGGGGTGACCTCAAATACCGGCTGACCAGAGCGACAAAGGTAGACTTCCCCGTCCCCCCTCTCCCGGTAGACACAATTATCCTGCCTGCCTTCCCGGTAGAAGTGGTTATCCGGGCAATTCTGGTTGCCTCGGCAATTATTCTGGCTCCATATTCCTCGTCCACCATGCTACCGTATGCCACCTGCCTCATGATTAAATCGGACCGTAGTGAACCGACTTCATCAGTCCTGCTTCTGCTCACCCCTCTTCAGGAAAAGCCTGACTGTCTTTATGTCACCTACCCCCTTCAGAGAAGATGCCACAGCCACCAAGATATTGGTAATAACACCCCTGGGGAAGGAACTCAGGGTTATCGGGGTATTGTTTACATAGAGGGAGAGCCGTCCCTTTTGTGGCCTGATAAAGCCGACCTCCAGAAGGTCGACCAGACCCTTTATGTCATCCAGGGAGAACTGGCGGGCTCTGGTCTCAAGCGGTTCATCAGTGGCTATGGCGACAAGCTTCCTGATACTGCTGAAGGGTGCGCCGACCTGCCGCCGGTGGACCTCTATCTTGGGCGCATTGTCCTTCTTGAAACCCTCGGTAAGGATAATATCGTAGTCCTCACCGAGAAGGAGCGCCATCTCCTCAAGGGCGGGACCCTGTGGAACCGGCTTAACCAGCACAACCCTGTCCCGGGAACTGACTATCGTAGCCTCACTCCCGGCTTGAATATGCCGCCAGCTGTCCTTGCCCTTCTCATCAAAGGTCATGCCATTAGGGGCATGCTTGATAGTAGCCACCCGATAACCCCTAGATTTTAGCTCCGGTATCAGCCTCTCCAGAAGGGTGGTTTTCCCTGATTTTGATTTACCTACAATTGAGACTATTGGAGGCATTTTACTTACTCCTGTTCTGGCAACTTTGATGTCATCCTTCGGCTACTAATGATGTTAACTGATACCGGGCGATAAGTCCAGCCTGAGAGGGTGGAGATTCTTCGCTTTGCTCAGAATGACAGGGGGAAAGAGCTTGCCATGACCAGGGGGAATCCTGCAACAATGCTCAACTAATTAATTCAACCTGGATTATATTTCTATTCGCGCTCCCCGAATATCTTGCTGCCTATCCTGGCTATATTGGCGCCTTCCTCAATAGCCACCCGGTAAGAATTCGTCATTCCCATTGAGAGGTACTTCATGTCTACACCAGGCAGATTGAGCCTATCAATCTCCTCGAATACCCTCCTCGTCTCTATAAAATAGGGGCGTGAGTCTTCGGGGTTACCAAAACGGGGTCCCATGGTCATCAGCCCCATTACCCTGATGCTGGACAAGACAGATATTGCCCGCACCAGCTGCTCGACCTCCTCCGGCAACACACCCGACTTCTGCTCTTCACGGCCACTATTTACCTCAACCAGTACCGGCATCACCCTGCCGATTTGAGCACACCTCTTGTCTATCTCCCTGGCTATCTCCACAGAATCAGCGGTTTCAATCATATCAAATATACCTACTGCCCTTTTTACCTTGTTTTTTTGGAGGTGCCCGATAAAATGCCACTCCACCCTGTTGCCGACCACCTGGTAGGCCCCTTCCGCTTCCTGGACGTAGTTTTCGCCAACAATTCTCACCCCGGCCCCGACCGCCTCCAGAATCTCCTGCGGTGACCTTGTCTTGGCAGCGGCTACCAGTTGAACCCCCTCAGGCAGTTCACTCAATATCTGCGCTACATTTTGCCTAATCACTTCCACAGCCCTTTTACCCCCTGCATTGTACAACTTTCAGCCAACCGGAACCAAGTTTTACCCGCAACCGGTGAGCACAGCCCCTTGACTATTGCCTCCGAATATATCAAAATGGAGCCATCTGCAGCCGATGAACAGAACCAGAGGCTTTGTTAACCTGAACCGCTTCAAGTCCGGGAGAGCAATAAAACGGCTCAGCCGGATTGTGGATGGCAGGCGTAAGAAGAGTACCGGCAAAAAGGGCAAAGGGGCAGAGAAGATACCAATCAACCATGATTTCGGGGCGTAGCGCAGCCAGGTAGCGCACCTGAATGGGGTTCAGGTGGTCGCCGGTTCGAATCCGGCCGCCCCGATACCAGATTGGGGATATTTACCATCATCTTTGGTGGTGTTTGCCGACATTTTGCCGACATTATCAACGTCTCTGGCTGCCTTTTCCAGTTTATTTTGCTGGATAAGGGCAAGTCCATAGTTATAGAGATTGTGAGGATCATCCCCATTCCGCTGATACCACATGGCCGCTTCCTCAAGATTTCCGAATTGATGATAGAGAGGCCCTATAAGATAACGGACGCCCTGATTGTCATTAGGATTGAGCTTCAGCATCTGCTTGAAAATACCTATGGCCTCCTCAAGCCTGCCCTGTTTCCAGGCAGTAAGACCAAGACCATGTAAGGCTCGCATATAGGGTCTGGATTCAAGTATCGACCAGAATCCGCCCTTAGGTATGTCCTTTACCTCAGGTTCAGCCAATTCGAGGGCTTTCTGGTAGAGCCCTTCAGCCTGTTTCCAGTCTCCTCTTCTCCAAGCAATATTTGC
>CAZEBT010000061.1:0-8336 GCA_964510485.1 uncultured Dehalococcoidales bacterium
AATAATATTGCAAACGATAGCCTTATATGAGACAATAACTGAACTACATAAGTATAGCTAAAGAGCAAAAAAACCAATAGAAATGGCCGCGGAGAAATAATACATCGGTTACACATGCTCTGAGGTATGTACTGAAAAGAAGGAGGAAAGATGGAGAGAACAAAGTTTATCCTTGATGAAAAGGACATGCCAACGCAATGGTACAACATCCAGGCGGATTTGCCGGAGCCGCTACCACCTCTGCTGCATCCGGCCACGAAGGAGCCAACAATTCTCCCGCCTCCCCTGTTTGTTGAAGCCCTGAACGAGCAGGAGTTCAGCAAGGAGCGCTGGATAGATATCCCGGAAGAGGTGCAGGAAATATACCACACCTGGCGACCGACAATCCTGCACCGGGCACACCGGCTGGAGAAGGCACTGGATACACCGGCCAGGATTTTCTACAAGTACGAGGGGACCAGCCAGGCGGGGAGCCACAAGCCGAACACGGCAGTAGCCCAGGCCTACTACAACAAGCAGGCAGGTATCAAGCGCCTGACTACCGAGACCGGTGCCGGGCAGTGGGGTAGCGCCCTGTCCATGGGCTGCATGTTCTTTGGTATTGAACTGAAGGTGTACATGGTCAAGGTAAGTTTCTATCAGAAGCCCTACCGGCGCGTCCTGATGGAGACCTGGGGAGCCACGTGTATACCCAGCCCCAGCGAGGACACCGAGATAGGGCGCCGCATTCTGAAAGAAGACCCCGAATGCACAGGTAGCCTGGGTATTGCCATCAGCGAGGCGGTAGAGGATGCTGCCACCCACGACGACACCAGGTACTCTCTGGGGAGCGTTCTTAACCATGTCCTGATGCACCAGACGGTGAACGGACTGGAAACAAAGAAGCTGATGGAAGAGGCAGACGTTTATCCCGATATCATCGTTGGCTGCATTGGTGGTGGTTCAAACTTCGCCGGGTTATATCTGCCGTTTGTCAAGGATAAGATTGATGGCACCAAGCCAGACCTGCGCATCATAAATGTTGAGCCGACCAGCTGCCCGACGGTGACCAAGGGACTCTATGCCTGGGACTATGGGGATGTAGCTGGTATGGCTCCGATAGCCCTGATGTATACACTGGGTCATACCTTTGTGCCACCGCCAGTACACGCCGGCGGTCTTCGTTATCACGGCATGGCACCTATTATCTGCCACCTTCATAAACTGGGCTTTGTTGAAGCCCAGGCGGTGCCTCAGGTAGCCACCTTTGAGGCAGGGGTAAAGTTTGCCCGCACCGAGGGGATTATCAGCGCCCCGGAGACCAACCACTGCATCAAGGTAGCTATTGATGAAGCCCTTAAGTGCAAGGAATCCGGCGAGTCAAAGACTATCCTAATAGCTCACAGCGGGCACGGGCACTTTGACATGGCCGCCTATGACGCCTACCTCTCCGGTAAGCTGGAGGACTACGATTATCCTGAGGAGAAGGTAAAGGAGGCACTGGCTTCACTGCCTGATGTACCGGGGAGATAGGCTAAGATAAGGATAGGGGGCTGGGGTGTCACCCCAGCCCCCTTTATACTTGACACCTTTTCATCCCGAAGCTATGATAAAAATAGCGGTGGTGAAGAGGATGAACATCAAGTACCTAGTTATCTCACTGATTCTAACCCTTTCTCTCTTGCTGAGTGCCGGGTGTGAGCTGCTACCTGACATACAAATCGAGCAGTCAGAGCCATTAACCCCACCCGAGACCGCCAATGAAACCACCCCCATTGACTCCGAGTGGTCAATACCGCCTGCCGAAAGCCAGGCTCCACTACTGCCTACCATTGCCGATGTGGTGGCCAGGGTCAAGCCATCAGTGGTCGCTATCAACACCGAAGTGGTAACCTTTGACATTTTCACCCAGCCGGGGGCCGGTTCAGGATGGATAATAGATGAAAATGGGGTTATCGTGACCAACAATCACGTTGTCCAGGGCGCCAAGAGCATTACCGTTACCCTGGATGATGGGCAGACCTTCCCGGCTGATATGAATACCGTAGCTACCGACCCTCTCACCGATTTAGCTGTATTTAAGATTGACGCTGAGAGCCTACCAGCAGCCACTGTAGGAGATTCCCCTAGGTTAAGAGTTGGCGATTGGGTAGTAGCCATTGGTAATGCGCTGGGTGAGGGGATAAGTGCCACGCATGGTATTGTCAGTCGTAAGAGTGTTACGATAACGGTTGACGGGGAGCAGATACTATATGACCTTATTCAAACCAATGCTGCCATTAACCCGGGGAATAGCGGTGGGCCACTGGTCAATATGGCTGGAGAGGTAGTCGGCATCACCAGCGCCAAACTTTCTGCCGTCGGCATTGAAGGTATGGGTTACGCCATAAGCACCGAGGTAGCCATGCCAATTATCCGGCAACTGATTAATATCGGCTATGCGGTTCATCCCTGGCTTGGGGTGGGTCTCTATCCGGTAAACGAGTATATAGTGGAAAGGTTTGACCTGGCAATTGATAAGGGGGCATTTTTGGGAGAGGTAGTCGCCGATAGCCCGGCTGACAGGGCTGGTCTACAGACAAAGGATGTCATCATCAGCTTCGCCGGTGAAGAGATAGCCACGGTTGACGACCTGATAATAGCTATACGCTCAGCTCAGGTGGGACAGGAGGTAGAGATAACCTACTGGCGAGGCGAGACTGAAAATACTACTTGTACCACCCTTATTGAGAGACCACGCTCACCCTAACTCAGCCCAGTCTTTTAACTGCCAGCAGTATTTCGTGACCGGCAAGCCTGTAGCTTTCGGAAAAGACGTCCTGCTCAGGAAGCCCCTCAACAAGCTGGCGTGACAGAGTCTCCTGCTTGATGTAGTCGGCAAAATCCACCATTACCTGCTTTACATAATCATCGCCCTGATAGTAAGTAGTGATATAGTCGGCGATATTAAAACCGGCCGAGCGGCGCATATTCTGGAGGCGGTGGACTATCTCGCGGGCAAAGCCTTCAGCCTGAAGTTCGGGGGAGATATTATCTTTATCCGGGACAGCCACTAAATAGGCTCCTGCCGTAGAGATTGCCCTACCACCTTCGTCCATTCTCTGTTCTAGACCACTGACCACATAACCATGACCGTCAAGTTCTGCCACTTCGTGCATGTCAGCGAATTTTAGGTCTTTTACATTTAGTTCTTCTAAAACCTGAGATTTTAGTCGCTCTATACTTTGTTTTTCATCACTACTGGCTACGCTAATTATAACGTGGTCTAGTGGTTGGCGCACCTTGATACCTGCCTGGCTGCGGGCAGCCCTGCCTAGGCTGGAGACCTTCATTGCCAGTCTGGTATCGGCAGACAGCCGGCGGTCAATTTTGCTCTCATCAGCCACCGGGAAATCAGCCAGGTGAACGCTGTCCGGCGCCTGAGGGGATACGGAGCCGACCAGGTTCTGGTATATTTCCTCGGCGAGGAACGGGATAAACGGAGCCAGCAGCTTGGACAGGGTAACCAGGCAGTGGTAGAGCGTGGTATAGGCAGCCAGTTTATCGGCGTCATTTTCGCTCTTCCAGAACCGCCTGCGACTGCGGCGCACGTACCAGTTAGACAGGTCATCAACAAAGCTCTCAATACTGCGCCCGGCACCGGTAGGGTCATAATTATCAAGTGCCGAATCAGCATCAATTATCAGCTGGTTTAGCTCGGAGATAACCCAGCGGTCGAGCTCGGAGGGTTCCAGTGAAGATGCTTCTGAGGCAGGGGTAAAACTGTCTATATTGGCGTAGGTCACAAAGAATGAATAGACGTTCCACAGTGTCATGAGGAAGCGGCGGGTTACCTCGGCTACCATATCTTCAGAGAAGCGGCGCACGTTACCCGGTGGCGAGGAGGTAAGCATGTACCAGCGCAGGGCGTCGGCGCCGTGCTTGTTGATAACTGACCAGGGGGCAACCACGTTGCCGCGCGAGGTGCTCATCTTCTCTCCCTTATCATCAAGAATGAGGCCCAGGCAGATGACGTTCCTGAAGCAGGGGTGGTCAAACAGCAGCGTAGAAATGGCGTGGAGGCTATAGAACCAGCCACGGGTCTGGTCAACCGCCTCACAGATATAGTCGGCCTGGTTGAGATCAGAATCAAAGAGCTTTTTGTTCTCAAAGGGGTAGTGAAGCTGGGCTACGGGCATTGCTCCGGAATCAAACCAGCAGTCGATTACCTCCGGGGTGCGCTGCATCGGTGCCCCACACTGAGAACAACTGAATGTTAGCTCATCAACGAAGGGGCGGTGCAGGTCTAAAGGCTCTCTGAACCCACTGAATCCCGGCTTATTTTTAAGCTCCTCGACACCACCAATGCACTCATAGCTGCCGCAGGACTGGCAGCGCCAGACCGGTAGGGGAGTCCCCCAGTAGCGCTCGCGGGACAAAGCCCAGTCCACGTTGTTTTGCAGCCAGTCGCCGAAGCGGCCGTACTTGATATGAGCGGGATACCAGTTTATCTCCTCGTTACCGGCAAGGAGGTTTTCTTTGACGGCCGTTGTCCTGATATACCAGGTCTGCTTGGCGTAGTAGAGTAGCGGCGCATCGCAGCGCCAGCAGAATGGGTAGGTATGGCGAACCGTCTCACTGCGGTAGAGTAGTCTTCTAGAGTTGAGGTTACTAATAACTTCAGGATCAGCATCTTTAACAAACTTACCTTCAAAACGGACATCACCAAACATATTGCCCTGCAAATCTACGGGCTCGACAAAGTACAGACCGTTACGCCTACCCGCATCGTAATCAACATCGCCAAATGCGGGGGCGACGTGCACAATACCTGTCCCTTCATCTAAGGACACAAAGTCTTCTGCAATGAGCCAGAAATTCTCCCTCTTGCTGGGGCTTTTCTTTACAAGTCCTCCAGGTCCAATGTCCACACTCTCCGAAGTATTAAATACAAATGACCAACTCTGGTATAATTCTTGCGGTAGTCTATAAAGCGGTTCGTACTCCGTTCCCCTTCCATGTAGTAACCGCTGCCCCATCAATTCGTTACCATTACAATGACCAATGATGCGGTATTGATGAGTAAGCGCACTCTTGATTAAACTCGTAGCTAAGATGAGCTGTTCTTTTCGATCATCAATTTCAACTTCCACGATTGCATATTCAGCCTGAGGGGCTACCGCTAGGGCGGTATTGCCGGGGAGGGTCCAGGGCGTAGTCGTCCAGGCAAGTAAATATGTTGGCAAATCACGGCGCGCGCCAAACTGAGTTAAATACTCTCTTGCTCTATCCACAATCTTGAACTTTATGTAAACCGACGGGTCTTCAATGTCATCCTGGTAGCCGAGGGCAACCTCATGGGAGCTGAGTGAGGTGCCGCAGCGGGGGCAGTGGGGGGTAACCCTGTAGCCCTGATATACCAGACCCCTGTCCCACATCTGCTTGATTGCCCACCAGACAGACTCTATGTAGGTGTTCTCCATGGTGATATAGGGGTGCTCCAGGTCTATCCAGAAGCCGATGCGCTCGGTAAGGTTATTATATTCCCCCAGGTAATTCAGGACGCTCTGCCGGCAGCGGGCATTGAATTTTTCAATACCGTATTCCTCAATCTGCGCCTTGCTGGAGAAGCCCAGCTCCTTTTCTATCTCCAGCTCTACAGGTAACCCGTGGGTATCCCAGCCGGCAATACGGGGGGCATAGGAGCCTTTCATCGCCTTGTAGCGCGGGATAACATCCTTGAATACCCGGGACAGCACGAGGTGAAGGCCGGGGCGGCCATTCACCGTAGGCGGTCCTTCGTAGAGTGTGAAGCGGGGAGCGCCCTTACGGGCTTCCACTGAGCGCTGGAATGTTTTTCTGTTCTTCCACAGGCTGAGAATCTTTTCCTCTACCTGCGGGAGGTTGACACGGCTGGTAACTGGCTGGAACATTGTTATTTCCTTATTTTATATATTTTATAATTAATTGGGTTTTTAAGGTAACCCTATCCCCTTTAAGCACCCAGAAAAATCTGCGATTTTCCTGGGAACCCGCTTTCCCCCCCTTCCCCTTCGATAAGGGGAAGGGGAATTATTTATTTTAGAGAGGCGTAGCCTCTCTAAAACTCTCCTCAAGATTACTCCTATAATAAATAGAAATCCCGCCCTCCAGGGACGGGATTTATCAGACCCGCGGTACCACCCTAGTTCCCCTGCCAGAGACAGGGGCACTCTTCCAGGGCACAGGCTATGATGCCCTCGTCAGTGATAACGGCCGACGACACCGACCAAGCCTACTGGGTGGCTATCCATTACCACCGTTCGGTTGATGGCTCAGGAGTGATTTTCAGAGAGGCCGGTCACATCTGCTCGCACCGTACCAGACTCGCTGGGTGCCGCCACCTCCCTTACTCGTCTCCCTCACTGCCTTTACAAAAGGCTATTCTAGCACATTATGAAAAATAAATCAACTGGCTTGAAGTGTGGATAGAGAATCTAGAACACACCGTAGCTCTACACTTTATGTATTATAACTTTGCCAGACCTCACAAGACACTGGCTAATCCATATCCGAGAACACCAGCTATGGCAGCTGGCATAACTAATCATATTTGGGCTATTGAGGAAATTATAAGGCTGATTGACTAGCGCCTTAGATTAATCTGAAGCAACCGCTCACTAACTCTTGCGTTATCGGTATTCGCTCATCGACTTCATCTAATAAATCGTCATGCGGCGAATCTCCATGTACTAGATATACGACTATGCCCTCTTTCTTTACTGCATTGACAGCAGGAACAAAATCACTATCGCCCGCTATTAGAAAAACGTCATCAATAATATGTTTTGCGGCAAGCGACATTAAATCTAATCCAAGCATCAAATCAACTTTCTTTTGCTCAAATATTGGAGTGCCATCTGTTCTATTTCCACGGAAGGCTAGACGACCTAACCTAACTTCGAACCTTGAAGTACGCTGTAACGCCCTGAAAAATCCTTGGGCTTTGCCGAATTTCTCCCTTTGCTCTTGAGTTGGTGGGTTCTCTTGATAAGGCAAGCAATGATAATAATAAACACGCACTATATTTCTGTCTGTTCCTGATTTTTCAATGATGTTATCTACTAGTTTCCTAAAATCAATTTTATGACCTTGCCTTTTACTATCAAGTTCTCTATCTAAGTATCCCCCATCTATAAAGACAGCTACACGGTACATAATAGCCTCCTAAAACACACATCCCCGACATCTATAACCCAAAGGGAATATAAACGCCGGGGATTTATACACTAGACTCGCATTTAAACTATATCACAATTTGTCAATTTGTCAAGTCCTACATTACTATAATGCCATATTTAGGCTATTAAATTATCTTAACTGTTAATTCTAAAATGATACACTACCAAAATGTGGGTTCTTTCAGGTTCGGGTAGATATGGGTAAATGAGGGTTAACAGGAAGCCTGCCGGTGTCACCTGTGCCGGCGCCGGTATACCAGCTCCTGATAAATAATATAGGCAGCCAGACCGACCGCAATCACTATTGCGCTCCACCAGACTGACATCAGCCAGGGGGGAATTTCCGGCGCAGGTGCGGTAGCGGGTTTCTCAGCAGGGGCAACCTCAGGGGCTCTTGCCTGCTCAGCCACCTCCTCACCCTCTACATATATGATTACAGTGCTTTCGTACCCGAACTGTACCCAGAAGATGAAACCCAGGAGAACGGTCAGTATAACGATGGCAACCCACAGTTTCCACGGATTTCTCATTGCTCCACCCCTTGAACAGGTGCTACGGCTTCCGCAGCAGGATGACCACCTTGCGGTAGTCACCTTCACCAATACTCTCGGTGGTAACATCAGGGTGGTCAGCCAGGGTAAGATGGATAATGCGTCTTTCGTAGGCCGGCATTGGCTCCAGTGCGAAGGGTACCTCTTTAGCCAGTACCTGCTCTGCCATGTGGTGAGCCAGGGTCTGCAGTGCCTCATAACGGCGCTGCTTATACCCCTCAACATCAATAACTATCGGCACCCAGGTTTCCGTCTGATGACCGACAATGAGTCTGACAATATACTGGAGGGAAGCCAGGGTTGACCCGCGCCGCCCAATCAGAATGCCCGGGTCATCACCCTTTACGTCGAGGTTGATCGGGGCAGTGCCTTCAGCTTCTCCCTGAGCAGGGCTTGGGGCTTGAGTAACCACGGCACCCGTCACGCCCATCAGATTGAGCAGTGACTCCAGGATGTCCCTGGCGGTCGTGGATATATCACCCCCGGGTACAGGTACCAGTGGATCCACCCTTATCCTTGCCTCCTCGGCGCCGAGACCAAGGATACCGGCCTTACCTTCGCTTAGGACGGTGACCTTTAGTTCTTCTTGACTGACGCCTAATTGCTC
>CAZEBT010000062.1:0-8253 GCA_964510485.1 uncultured Dehalococcoidales bacterium
GGGGAAGACGTGGGTGCGGTTGAATATACAGCACTGAGGAAAGACGGCAGCACATTCCCGGTTCTGGCGTATACTGCTCCTATTACTCGTGGAAATGAAATCGTGGGCTTGAGAGGAATTACTATAGACATCACCAAGCAAAAGCAGGCGGAGCAAATCTTCCAAACCATAGCGCTAAGCTCACCTGCTGGCATATACATAGCACAGGACGGGAAGTTTGTCTTTGCCAATCCCCGCCTCCTTGGAGATAGGAACATGACTGAAGATGGGCTGCTCGGCTCCGAATTCACCGACGCGATTCACCCGGAAGACAGGGAGATGGCAAGGCAAAATGCAGTGGAAATGCTGAAGGGAGTGCGTACCGCCCCCTATGAGTACAGGATTCTCGACCAGGACGGAACAGTGGTATGGGCTTCGGAGACGGTTGCCTCAATCCAGTACCAGGGGAGACGAGCCGCCCTGGGGGTTGTCCTGGAAATAACCGAGCGTAAGCGGGCGGAGGAGCTGTACCAGACCCTGGCCAGTAGCTCAGCGGTGGGCATCTACATTGTTCAGGACGGGAGGTGTCAGTTTGGTAACCCCCGGTTCCAGAAATACACAGGTTATACTGAGGATGAACTGCTGGGTATGGGTTCTTTGAATCTTGTCCACCCCGAAGACAGGAAGATGGTAAGGCAAAATGCAGTGGAGATGTTGAGGGGAAACCGTCTGGCACCCTATGAGTTCAGGTATATCAGAAAGAGCGGGGAAGCTATATGGGCTATGGAGACGGTTGCCTCCATTCAGTACCGGGGAAGGCAGGCCACGCTGGGGAGCTTTATGGACATCACCGACCGCAAGCAGGCTGAGGAGGAGCTGCGGGAGAGTGAGGCGAGGTACCACGCCCTGCTGAATCTGGGGGGTACGATTGGGGAGGCTATCGTAATGCTGCAGGATACCGAGCTGGGAGCTGCCATTCATACCTTTGTCAGTGATGAGTGGCCCCGCATCACCGGCTACTCCAGGAAGGAGCTGCTCAGGATGTCGTTCTTTGACCTCCTCCATTCCAGATACCGTGCGGCTTCTCTAAAAAGACATCGGAAAAAGATGAAGGGTGAGATTATCCCCGGGCTGTTTGAGATGGCTATTGTCAGAAAGGATGGCGCCGAGGTTCCCATTGAGGTTACCAGCGCCTACACAACGTACCAGGGGGAACGCGCCAACGTTGTCTTTATCAGGGACATCACCGAGCGGAAGGAGGCTGAGGAGAGGCAGAAACAGCTCCAGGAAGAGCTTCTGCTGTCCAGCCGGCTGGCATCGGTTGGTGAGCTGGCCGCCGGTGTCGCCCACGAGATAAATAATCCCCTCACCGGGGTACTGGGGTTATCGCAGCGCCTCCTGAGAAAGAGCACCGACTTAGAAAACAGCCAGTATCTGGGAAGGATTTATAATGAAGCTAAGCGTGCTGCCAGGGTGATAGAGAATCTGCTTACCTTTGCCCGCCGCCGTGAGCCGGAGAAGGAGTACACCAGCATAAATGATATCCTGGGAAGGACTCTGGAGTTAAGGGCATACGAACTGAGGACAGGCAGTATTGACCTTGAAGTTGAGCTTGCCCCCGGCTTGCCGAGGACGATGGTCGATTCCCAGCAGATTGAGCACGTCTTCTTGAACCTCATCCTTAATGCCGAGCAGGCAATGAGCGAAGCCAACGGGAGTGGAGAGCTCAGCGTCAAAACTCAGCAGATGAAACAGGGTATTAGAATTTCGTTTGCTGATAATGGGCCCGGGATTTCCAAAGAGGACCTCGGCAGGGTCTTTGACCCGTTTTTCACTACCAGAGGGACAAGGGGCGGCACTGGCCTGGGGCTCAGCCTCTGTCATGGTATCGTTACGGAACACGGTGGCAAGATATACGCCAGAAGCAAACCGGGTGAAGGAAGCACGTTCTTTGTGGAATTGCCGGTGGTGGCAAAGAAGAGCTAATCAGGTGCGGTGTCAAATAACCTGGCGCGGTATATCCGGCGCCTCGCCTCGGAGACGCCCCTCATTTTCAAACCGAGGAAGTCCAGCTCGTACTGCTCAATCAGCCCTTCGCCGGCAAAGCTGAAGTATCTGTCATTGCCAATTATGATATGCTCCAGGACCTTAATCTGCATAATGCTGCCGGCATAGACCAGGTCTCTGGTTAGCTCTTTATCGCTCTTGCTTGGCTCAGCCTTACCGGAGGGGTGGTTATGGGCGAAAATCAGTGAGACGGCGTTATTCTTAAGGGCACCCTCTATAACCTCGCGCGGGTGGACAGAGCTGCTGGTTACCGTTCCCTCAAAGAGGTCGGCGGTCTCAATAATCTGGTGCTGACTATTCAGGTAGATTACCTTAAACACCTCCTTTTTGAGGTCGCGCATTGAGTGGTAGAGGTAGTCAAATATCTCCCGGGAGGATTTATAGACGGGCTTATCCTTAATCTTCTCTTTGAGGAACTCCCTGGCTACCTCCTGCACCAGCTTGATACCGAAGGCGGAATGGGCACCGATACCCTTTATCTGCTGAAGCTCATCCAGAGAGGCTGACAGGACACCCCTGAGGTTTTTGAACCGGCTGATTGCCTCTTTTGCCTGCTGTTTACAGTCCCGGCGGGGTGTACCCAGGCTGAGGAGCAATTCAACAATCTCGTAGTCGGAGAAGCCGGACAGACCCCCCTTGATAAATCTCTCTCGCAGCCTTTTGCGGTGTCCTGTGCCGGTATCACTTATAGACATCTGAGAACTTCCCCCATACCTCAGGCCCCTGTTGGACATCGCTCCAGTGCCAGTGGAGGCCGTCGGTACTCTGGCTGAGCTGTAGAAGTCCCTGCTGTACCAGCCGGGTTACCTGTGGCTGTACCCTTTCAAGCGGCCAAGCCAGCTTCCGCGATATGCAGCGGGCCAGCTCTGGCTCAGCCTCTGCCGGCTCCCGGAGCACGGCGGCACCCACTTTACCCAGCTTCTCAATAACATCCCCCTGGAGGAGCTTCCAGACAAACTCCTGGCTCTCACCCTTCTGGAGTCTCTGTACGTACTGAACATCCCCTGCCTCGGCCCGGCGCCTTACCTCTTTCCAGGCGCTTTCTATCACCTCATCATAGAGCGCCAGGGCTTCCCTGGCCATTTCCCGGCTCATGGTCGCGGTCTCGGTAATGGTCTGATTGGCATCGTAGCGAGCCCAGTTTCGGGTAAGGATGCGAAGACCATAGGCATCGGCCCTTTCGTACAGCTTGGTCCCAGGGAGAGGAGCCAGGATGTGGAAGGCATAGTTGGAGCCGTATTTATTGTTAAGCTCGTCGGCAAAAGCCAGAGACTTGCGTGCGGTCTCCGGGCTCTCGCCGGGAAGTCCGAGTATAAAGGAGGTGAAGACATCAAGTCCGGCATCAGTGGCTATCCTGACACCTCGCCTCATGTCATCAGGGGTGATGCCCTTCTCTATAGTCTTCAGGATGTCCTCATCAGCCGATTCTATGCCAAACAGCACTCTATCGCAGCCCGCCCGTTTCATTAACGCTACCAGGTCCTCGGTCATGTTATCCACGCGGGCGTAGGCAGTCCAGGTAATCTTCAGATTGCGCCTCAGTATTTCTTCACACACCTGACAGGCGTGTTTATGGTTGACGGTAAAGGTGTCATCAACAATATTTATCTGCGGGAATCCGAAATCGCGGTGCACCATCTCAATCTCATCCACCACCAGCCCCGGGTCGCGAAAGCGGACCTTGCGGCCAAACATCTGGTGTGCCGAGCAGAAGATACAGCCGTACGGGCAACCCCGGCTGGTGATTACCGTGCACGGGACCCCCAGGGCGCGGTACCGGGCCAGGGGCAGTAGATGCCGTGCTGGCAGGGCCAGCTGGTCAAGGTCGGCGACCAGGGAACGCGGCTCCGTCTTCACTACCCTGCCCCCATCGGCAAAGGCAATCCCGGTGACATGACCGATATCGCTGTCTCCGGCTACCGCTCTGGCGAGCTCGACCACGGTCGTGTCTCCCTCGCCGATGGCTACAGCGTCTATCCATGGGGAGCGCAGCAGGGTCTCCTCCAGTGTGAAGGTAGCGTGAGGGCCACCGATTACGGTGACAATCTCGGGGTCGAACTCCTTACAGACCCTTAACATCCTGGCGGCGGACGGGTAGTTCATGGTAACGCAGGTAACACCGACAAGCTGGGGGTGATACTCCTCAAGTTTCTGCCTGAGCTTACGGGGGTGGTAGCGGGTAACCAGAAAATCAAGTATCTGAACCTCAATGCCGTCCCTTTGCAGGGCACCGGCGAGGTAAGCCAGTGAGAGAGGAGGAAGCGGGTTCTCCTCCAGTGGATGAGGCGTGCTAATGAGCAGGACGCGCAATCTCTATCCTTTCCCCTTTTCCTTTTTCCGCCACCAGTCTCCAGATAGATAGTTATCCTTGGTATACCCCTGACTCTCCAGTTCACCCTGGACAACATCCCAGGGCGGCAGCATACGTTTTCTTATCATGGGTGTCAGCCACAGTGGAAGCAGGAGCCAGAATATCATAATGGCAACAAATGCTGCAATCGGGTGTGCAAGGAATAACATTGTGCAGGCAATTATTAAGAGCGTAATCCATCCTATCCAGAATAACACGCCAGTTTGTGTGCTGAAAATCTCGGGGCGGTACTTGGGTGCCACCTGTCTGCCGAATTCACAATACGCCTCCAGGACGGCTGCTATCAGTAAGACCACAACTCCGGCAACTATTAGCCATATATTACCCGCATCCATATTATTGATATTCTCTGTTTCTGTAAACCATTCAGGCAGTGTCGTGCTGCTCTAATATTAACCCATCTTCTCCAACCAAACCCACCAGTTGCTGGTGAAGCTCGGGACAGTAACCGGTATGTATATTGGAGAGCTTGAGGTTCACAACCTTTACCCCGTTGGTAACGCGCAGGCTTACCTCATCCTGCCCCGGGAAGTCCTTCAGGACATCAACCACACTGTGCAGACGGGCGATGTCTTTGTCCTCATCTCTGGTCTGACTGACGGTGATTATCAGCCGGCGGTTTTTAGCTGGGGGAGACTCAGGCGGAGTCTCTTCAACTATCTGCGGCACTTCCTCAGGCTGGGCAGTTACGACCTCTTCAGTCTGGACAATCGGTAACTGGTAAGGATGGGCTTCATTAACATTGAGCTGCACTGAATCATCCCTAATCCTAACTGTCGCCTTAAGCTGAATCAGATTCCCCTCTTGCCACAGCTCTCTGGTGGCCTCATATACCCTGGACCACACCGTAACTTCAACGCCACCGCTAATGTCTTCCACTACGGCCTTAACAAAAGGCTTACCATCCTTACGGGTAAATAGCTGAGCAACGCTGGCTATCTCGCAAATAACAGTAACATTTTCCCCACTCATTTCATTATCAACCGTACCGCACAGGGTCACATTTGGATTAAATTTACTCGGGTCGAATAATTTCTTAGAGAGGCACACCCCCATCAACTCCTTCTCCCAGGCATACTTCTCCCTGTCAGGGACCTCCACCGGTGCCAGAGCCAGGTCGGGCAGGGGCACTGGTGCTGTCTTTCCCCAGAGGTCAAACATGGTGGACTGCCCTGTCTCCCGCAGACGCTGCTCCCGCTGGGACAGGGACAGAATGCGGTCAATACTATTGAGCAGAGTACCCCGGTTGCTCAGAGACTCCGGGGCTCCGCCTTCGCTCGTTTCAGCTAAATGGTCGAGTGCTCCGGTCTTAATCAGGCTCTCCATTACCCGTTTGTTGACACCATGCAGGTCGCAACGGCGGCACATGTCCTCAATGGACTTAAAATCGCCACCCCTGTTACGCTCGGTAATAATAGGCTCTACGGCGCCAAGACCTACATTCTTGATGGCAGTCAGTCCGAAGCGGATGGTTCGGTTACTATTACCGTCCTCCTCTATGGAGAAGTTAGCCTGGCTGCGGTTTATATCGGGCGGCAGGACACTGATGTCCAGGCGTCGGCACTCGGTAACGGCACTGGCTACCTTTTCTGCCTGGTCGGCGTGAGTAGCCAGGAAGGCAGTAATATACTCCGCCGGGTAGTTTGCCTTGAGATAGGCAGTCTGATAGGCAATAAGGGCATAGCTGATGGCGTGAGCCTTGTTGAAGGCATAGCCGGCGAATGGCTCAATGAGGGTAAAGACCTCAGCAGCCAGCTCGGCGGAGAACCCCTTCTTCCTGGCTCCAGCAATGAAGTTGCGCTTCTCTTTTCTCATAACGGTGACAATCTTCTTACCCATCGCTTTACGGAAGATGTCAGCCTGCCCCAGGCTGTAACCGGCGAAGGCCTGAACAATAAATAGCACCTGTTCCTGATATACAATTACCCCGTAGGTCTCCTCAAGGATGCTGGCGAGGGCCGGGTGGGGGTAACGGATAGGCTCGATTCCGTGCTTTGCCTTGATGAAGGTGGGAATTTGCTCCATAGGGCCGGGGCGGTACAAGGCTACCATGGCGGCAATATCGCTGAAGTTGGTCGGTTTAAGCTCTTTAATGTAGCGCCGCATGCCAGCCCCCTCTAGCTGGAAGACTCCGGCGGTCTCTCCCGAAGCCAGTAGCTCAAAGGTCCTGGCGTCATCCATTGGAATATTGTGCAGGTCAATGTCAACCCCGCGGCTCTGGTGAATTATCTCCTTTGCTCTGCCGAGGATGGTAAGGTTTGCCAGGCCAAGGAAGTCCATTTTCAGAAGACCTATTCGGGCGATGTCTTCCATGGTGAACTGAGCCATGGTGGCTGCTTCACCATTGCCCTTGCTCACCCATTGCAGGGGGACATGCCTGGTAAGCGGCTCTCTGGATATTACCACGCCGGCAGCATGAGTGCTGGCATGGCGAGCAATACCCTCCACTCTCCGGGCGGAATCAACCAGGTTAAGAATTGTGGCATCCTGTTGATATATCTGCCGGAGTTCGCTGTTCTCCTCCAGGGCTCTGGCCAGGGTCATGCCCGGACCCCAGGGGACTAACCTGGCTACCCGGTCAACCTCACTGTAGGGCATGGCAAAGGCCCGCCCGACGTCTCTCAGGGCTGCCCTGGCTCCCAGTGTGCCGAAGGTGATAATCTGGGCAACATGGTCCTGCCCGTATTTCTGTGATACGTAGGCGATAACCTCATCCCGGCGCTCATCCTCGAAATCAAGGTCTACATCGGGCAGCTCCTTACGCTCAACGTTGAGGAAGCGCTCAAAGACCAGGTTGTGGGTAATAGGGTCAATCTCGGTTATACCCAGGCAGTGAAGCACCAGACTGGCAGCGGCACTACCTCTGACCCCGAACAGTATATTCTGCTTCTTGGCGAAGGAGACAATGTCCCAGACAACGAGGAAGTAGTTGGCGAACTGGGTCTTCTTTATTACCTCCAGCTCATGCTCAAGCCGTTGCTTTATTTCTGGAGAGGAGTCGGGATAGTAGAGGGGTAGCCCCTGATAACAGAGGGCGGTCAGAAACTGGTCAGCAGTCTCTCCCTCAGGTAGCCCTATCTCGGGGAGAAGAAGACGCCCGAACTCAAGATTGAGGTTGCACATCTCGACAATGCGCCGGGTGTTCTCAATAGCCCCGGGAATATCCTGGTAGAGCTCGGTCATCTCCTGGGCGCTCTTCAGGTAGAAGAAATCGCCAGCCATCTTGAATCTCCTGTCATCATGGACAGAGGAGTTGGTGCCGATGCACAACAACAGGTCGTGTGTAGAGGCATCTTCCTGGTTAACGTAGTGGACATCATTGGTGGCGACCAGCGGTATATCAAGCTCACCGCTCATGGCAATGAGAGCCCGGTTTATCTGCTCTAGCTCGGGGATGGGGTGCCTCTGTATCTCCAGGTAGAAATCGCCAAAGGTCTCCTTGTACCAGAGGGCAGCCTGTTTCGCCTCGTCAGGACGCCCCTCCAGGATAAGGCGGGGAATTTCACCGGCAATACAGGCAGAGAGTGCAATAAGGCCCTCGTGATACTCCTGAAGGAGCCCTTTATCCATCCTCGGTTTGTAATAGAAGCCCTCAAGGTGTGCTTTGGTGGTGAGCTGTATCAGGTTGCGGTATCCTGTTTCGTTTTTAGCCAGCAGAACAAGGTGGTGGTTGTTTTTATTGCTGGCGTTGCGGTCAAGGCGGCTGCCCTGAGCTATATAAGCCTCAGAGCCGATAATGGGTTTTATACCTGCTTCCTGAGCTGCCAGATAGAACTCAATGGCACCGTACATAACCCCGTGGTCGGTCAGGGCCAGGCTATCCATCCCCAGCTCTC
>CAZEBT010000063.1:0-8243 GCA_964510485.1 uncultured Dehalococcoidales bacterium
CGTGACGGTTGGCGAAGGTGAGATTGCCTTCTTTATCATGCTCAAATATGGTCTGGGGCAGGAAATTGACCAGGTCTGTGAACCTCTTCCGGCTCTCCCTTAGCCTTTTCTCTACCTCCTTGCGCTCGGTGATGTCCATGAAGTTCCCCAGCGTAGCCCTCTCTCCCTTATAGCGAATGGGGGTAGTTGTCTCCATGGCCCATATGGTCTCCCCGCTCTTTCTGATATACCTGAACTCGTAGGGTGCCAGACGTTCCCCCTTCAGCATTTCCACCGCATTTTGCCTGACCCCTTCCCTGTCTTCAGGGTGGACAATGTCCAGGGCGTCCATACCCAGCAGCTCATCTCCGGTATAGCCCGTGTATTCCTGGAACCGGGGATTAACAAACTGAAACCTCCCATCCTGGACGATGTAAACGCCAACCGGTGAGCTGTTAGCCAGGGTCTGGTACAGCTCCTCTACCTCCTTGCTCTTGGTGACATCGGTCAGTAGATTCAAAGAGGCAGGACGGTTCTCCCAGGTGATTAAGACCGTGTTGGTCTTAATCCACCTGATACCTCCGCCTTTGGTAGTGATTCTAAGAAGCTGGAGGAGGGGAGACTTATGACCCTGTAGAATGCTCCGGTACCACTCAGTAAGAGGCTCCCGGTCCTCCGGATGGATAAGCTCTAGAATGTTCCCGGCAGTCAGCTCCTCTCTGGAGTAACCCGTTATACTGGTAGCTTTGGGATTGGCGAAGGCAACCACTCCCTCCGGGTTCAGAACTATGATTGCCTCATTGGCATTATCTACCAGTGCTCGATATTTTTCCTCACTTTCGAGCAGCGCCTTCGTGGCAGTCACACTCTTGATAGCGGTCGCACAGTGTGACCCGACCATCTCCAGAATGTCCTTAGCAACCTCACCTTCGAGGGAAAAAGTAAGGCTACCCCAGAGTCTATCATCAAAGGTTAAAGGCACAACGACGGTCTTGGCTGTGTCAGCGGCTTCCTGGTTAGAATTACGCAAAGCCCCTTGTTGAACGATAACAGAACTCACTCCGGGAATAGCGCTGCCTGTTTTAACAACCAAATTCAATACTTCGTCAGCAGTGCTAGCTGTACCAAGACCAACCGCTATCTCCCTGACTTTAGCCAGTTGATTGTTTCTCCTGACTAGCTCCGCATTTTTTTGTTCCATTAATCCGAAGTGCCTCTCCATTTCGGAGATAGTTTCGGAAGTTCTACAGCCACGCCTGAGCAAAAGCCTGGGCAGCCTTAAATACCACGGATGAGTCACCTGCCAGGTTGCTTGATAGGCACAAACCCCGGCTCCGTATTCCACACCCTCCCTGCCTCGACCGTTGCTGGGATGGCACATGCACTTCTCTTCCTTTACCTCTGCTGGCGGCAGGCCCCATACAGTGGGTATCGCCGCCAGTATGCCCTGAGCAAAGTAGCATGCGTTCTGCGATGGCGGATAGTCTCTGGTCATTGACATAGTGACCACAGCACGGTTATCACCATTGACCTTGACCGTGAAACTGAATACCCTGTCGAGGAACGCTGCGTATTTGGGCACGCTCTTATATACCAGCTTCGGACTACCCAGGAGACGCACAAGGTGTTCCAGACCCCCTAGAGAGCTGAGCTTCGGGGTTGCCAGCCCAACCTTGTACATGAGTGCCTCATCGTTTACCAAGGTGGCAGCCCGCTGACATACCGTTTCTCTTGTACCATATGGGACCCAGTTGAAGGGGTCCGTCAAATATTCCCTGGAATAAGGAAGCCCCTCTACTATTGAGTCCACATTGTATCCAAGGGATTCTACGTACTTGAGTACGGAGTTTATCACCCGGCAGCTAACTTCCTTTTGCAGGCCAACTGTAGTTTCCATTATTGCATCCCCTGACCGGGGATTCCTGATTCACCCCTTACATTCTCTCTATGCCGTGCTCACTATAATTAATACCGCTATTGCTCAATTGACGTTACTGCCTGAATGGTCAGATAAGAACAGCCAACCCAGCTTTTTGGCGAGGCTAAACCGCCTGACCAGAGTGTCCACTACCTAGTTGCGGTAATTTTGCTGTCTATGCATAACCTTTTGAACCACGGTTCTCAGTTCGCTGACAGTGAATGGTTTTGGCAGGAACGGCCTCTTGGTTTCCATCAAGAATGCCTCTACATTGCTACTCAAAACATCGCCACTCATGAATATTACGCTCAAGCTAAGCTCAGGCTGTTCCTCCTGTAAGTACCGATAGAGGTCCATACCATTCATTCCCGGTGTCCGGATATCAAAGATACACAGGTTGAATACCTGCTTGTTCAGCATGTCCTGAGCTATGCTGCCGCTGGCAGCTACATCCACACTAAATCCGTCATCGGCAAGCAACTTCTTACAGACACGGCCAATTACTGGCTCATCTTCAACTACAAGTACTCTCTTCATCGGTGTCATTTCTACACTCCACTTAATACGTTTTCTCCACTCCACACCCACTTCTTCACGCCTGCTCAAAATCCAGGTACAGTTGCCTTTCATATAAACTAGCACACACCTGATAAACAAATCATAAAAATCAATCCAGCCAACATAAATATTTTGTGAAATCCAGCTTTAAGTACACCTGTTACCTTTTTGTGAGGTTTCCGCTGCCTCTTGTGGCATTGTTGTGATTTGGTTCAGGTATGCTCAAGTTGTATCAACCTGATTTAAGTTGAGGTGACCTGTGCCGGCGAAAATAAACGGGCAGCTTTACTACAGCACCTCCGAAACGTGCCACAAGACTGCTATCAGCCGCTCTACACTTTCCCGCTGGATTAAACAAGGAGTGCTGAAGAGGCTATACCGGGACAGAAGAGGATGGAGAATGTTTACCGAGGACGATTTGAAGAAAATCAAAGCAGAAACCAGAAAAATCAAGGTTGAAGAAATTCCATGAGTGATAACCCTTGAATGGACAAATAACTACAGATAAGGAAATTAGACCATGAGTAGCAAGAAAATACTGATAGTAGACGACGAGCAACATGTCATCAGGTCTTTGACATTCGTGTTGAAAAAAGAGGGATACGATGTGTCCTCAGCGGTAAATGGCGAAGACGCCATTGCCAGGGTTCACGAATCAAAACCAAACCTGATGTTTCTCGATGTAATGATGCCAAAGAAGAGTGGATACGAAGTCTGTCAGGAGGTGAAGAGCAATCCAGGTTTGAGCGATATTCACATCATCATGCTGACGGCAAAAGGCCAGGAGGCAGACAGGGAAAGGGGGTTGAACTCAGGCGCCGACGAGTTCATGACCAAGCCTTTCAGCCCCAGGGGAGTTGTTGAGAGGGTTAAAGAACTGCTGGGATAAATGGCCCGAAGCAAGGTGTGGAAACCTGCTGACCCGGGTCTGTGAGGTGAGAAATGGTAATAACCGAACCGGGGGCAAACATGAAGAAGAGAGGTAAGCGCCAGGGGCTGTTCGAGACAATTTTCGACGCGATGCCCGACCCTGCCATACTGGTTGATAATCAGGGCATCGTTCTGAATACGAGCACATCCTTTGAAAAGGTCTTCGGCTTTAAGAAAAGTGAGGCTATGGATAAGAGCCTATCTGGGCTGGAGTTTTTGCCTGAGGAGTTAAAGCAGCACATCAGAGATAACATGGGAAACAGGATGAGGAGGGAAGAGGTCCTCCCGTATGAAATTCACCTGACTACAAAAGAAGGCGTTGCTCTGTATGTGGAACTCAGCACCACGCTGCTTGAGCACCAGGGAGAATTGCTAACCATGTTTATCCTGCACAATATCACCGAGCGCAAGCAGACGGAGCAAATCTTCCAGACTATATCGCTAAGCTCGCCAATTGGCATATACGTAGTGCAGGACGGGAAGTTTGTCTTTGTCAATCCCCGGCTCCTCGGAGATAGGAGCATGACTGAAGACGGGCTGCTCGGCTCCGAGTTCACCGACATGATTCACCCGGAAGACAGGGAAAGGGTAAGACAAAGCGCGGTGGAGATGTTGAAGGGAGTGCGTACCACCCCCTATGAGTACAGGCTTCTCACCCAGGACGGAGCAGTGTCATGGGTTTCGGAGACGGTTGCCTCAATCCAGTACCAGGGGAGACGAGCCGCCCTGGGGATTGTTACGGACATCACTGAGCGCAGGGAGGTAGAGGAACTGTACCAGACCCTGGCTAACAGCTCACCGGTTGGCGTTTACATCGTCCAGGATGGGAGGTTTCAGTTTGTTAATCCCCGGTTCCAGGAATACACGGGCTATACCGGAGATGAGCTGCTGGGTATAAACTCCCTGGATATTGTCCACCCTGAAGACAGGGAGATGGTCAGGCAAAATGCAGTGGAAATGCTCAAGGGGGAACGCCTTTCCTCTTACGAGTTCAGGTATATCAGAAAGAGCGGGGAGACCATATGGGCAATGGAGACAACTACCCCCATTCACTATAAGGGAGAGAGGGCTACGCTGGGGAACTTCATAGACATCACCGAGCGCAAGCGGGCTGATGAGGCGCTGCGGGAGAGCCGGAAGAGGTTCACAGACCTGGTCAATTTCCTGCCGCAGACCATATTTGAGCATGATAAAGAAGGCAACCTCACCTTCGCCAACCGTCACGCCGCTCTCACTTATGGCTATACTCTGGAGAATACTACTGAGGGTATAACCACTTTTGGCACGGTTATCCCCGAGGACCGGGATAGAGTCAAGGAGAACTTTCAGAGGGTATTGAACGGCGAAGAACTGGGTGGTGTTGAATACACGGGACTGAGGAAAGACGGCAGTACATTCCCCGTGCTTACATTCGCTGCCCCTATTATTCGCGACGGCCAACCCGTTGGCTTGAGAGGGGTCACAATAGATATCACTGAGCAAAAGCAGATGGAGCAACAGCTCAAGCAAAAGGTTGAGGAACTGGAAGCCGCCTACCAGAAGCTGCAGGAACTTGACAAACTTAAGGACAATTTCCTATCCACAGTATCCCACGAACTGCGGACACCCCTGACCTCAATAAAGAGCTTCTCCGAGATTCTCCTCAGCTACGATGAGGACAGAGAAACCCAGAGGGAGTTCTTAAGCATCATCAATGAGGAGAGCGAACGCCTGACCAGGCTGATAAATAATTTCCTTGACCTTTCCAAGATTGAGGCAGGGCGGATGCAGTGGGAAACTGCTGAGCTGCCGCTGCCCTCGGCTATTCAGACAGCGGTAAATGCTATCCAGGCTCTGGCTAACCAGATGAACCTGAGGGTAGATGTTGACCTGGAACCTGACCTGCCGAACGTCCGATATGACAGGGACAGACTGGTACAGGTAGTAACCAACCTGCTCAGCAATGCTATCAAGTTTAGCCCCGAGGGAGGAATAATCCGTGTGAGGGCACAAATCCCCAGAGGTAGTGAATCAGCCGGAGACGCCAATATGGTACTAGTTGGTGTCTCCGATAGCGGCCGTGGCATTGCCCCTGAGGACTACGAAAGCGTTTTTGAGAAGTTCAAGCAGGTAGGGGATACACTGACCGATAAACCCCAGGGGTCTGGCCTGGGGCTGCCAATCTGCAGAGAGATAGTAGAGCACTACGGAGGCAGGATCTGGGTAGAGAGCGAACCGGGCAAGGGCAGCACCTTCTTCTTCACCGTGCCATCCGCAAAAGAGACAGGGGTTGAAGTAGCCAAAGCCAAAGGGAAGCCAGCCGAGGTTGTTAGCAAAGGGGTTAAGACAATCCTGGTGGTAGATGATGAAGCCAACATCAGCCGCTTCCTGGAACATGAACTCACCAAAAGGGGGTATCAGGTGCTTACCGCCTCAGGGGGCAAAGAGGCGATAGACATGGCCAGAGAATACCACCCCAATCTAATAACTCTAGACGTGCTAATGCCTGACATTGACGGGTTTGACGTGACGGCTATACTTAAAAATGACCCCGGTGTCAAGGATATACCCATACTAATCATCTCCGTGTTTGAAGACAGAGAGAAGGCGTACAAACTGGGAGTCAATGATTATGTGACCAAGCCCTTCGAAATAGATGTGCTAATGGACAAGGTAGAGGGGTTACTGCTCAATGCTCAAAAGGAGATACTGGTGGTAGATGATGATAAAGCCCTGGTCAAGTCACTAAAATATGAACTGGACAAGAGGGACTACTCCACTCATGTCGCTTACCGTGGCAGGGAAGCACTGGAAATGGTCGAAAAATACCCTCCAGACCTTATTCTCCTGGACATAATAATGCCAGGAATGGACGGGTATGAGGTCATCAAGGCATTGAAGTACAGACCGAGCACGGCAAAGATACCCATCGTGTTGATGACCGGCGTTGAAATCGATGGAGGCAGAGTTAAGGCTCTATCACTGGGGGCAGCCGAGTATTTCACCAAATCAGGTGGATTTGACAAGATGTTCAAGACTATAGAGGGTATCCTTAGCAGCAAATCTGACCAGTGATTTCCCGGCTACCGTCTATCATCCCTCGGCCAGTAAAGCCTCTACTCTTTCCAGCAAAACTGACCTATCTATTGGCTTGGTGAGGTAATCGTCCGCCCCGACTTCAAGTCCGGTAGTCCTATCGGCATCCTGCCCCTTGGCCGAGAGCATTAAGATAGGTAACTTAGCAGTCTGAGACTCAGCACGCAGACGGTGGCAAACCTCAAAGCCATCTACCCCCGGAAGCATAACGTCCAGGATGAGGAGGTCAGGGCTCTCCTCTTTTGCCTTTCTGAGCCCCGCCATGCCATTTGAGGCAGTGACTACGTCGTAACCCTCTCTTTCCAAAATGTGGCTTATGGCCCTTAGGAAACTGGGGTCATCCTCAACGACCAGAATTCTCTTTGCCATGAAACTCACACCCTCTTCGGGAACCCAGGAGATTGGGTTTGACCAGAGATGCCGGATTCAACACCCGGCCGTAATCTTTAATACGGTAAAATCCTTGCCCTTATAGCTATTTACCTGCCCTTGAATTCCGGCTCTCTTCTCTCCAGAAAGGCTTTAAGCCCCTCTTTCCTGTCTTCACTTATTTCCTGAGGCCATATGTAATTTATATACTCCCTCTCATCCACCCTGACCTTGTTATCGGTTGTCTTATAGTGTCCGTATTTAACCGCTTTTATGTAAAGTGGAGGAATCTTCTTTAACATCTCAGCCCACCTGACAGCCTCTGACATAAGCTCCGCATCAGGGACAACCTTATTGACAAGCCCCACCTCATAGGCTCTCCGGGCATTCATTATCTGTCCATCATTCCAGGCAAGCAACATGAACTCAAGGTGTATCTTGAACGGCATATATGGAAGGTATTCAATTGGAGGTAACGGCAAACCAACCCTTGGCTCAGGAAAACCAATCAGGGTACTCTCCGCAGCGATGGTAATGTCACAGCCCCTGACTGCCAGAGCATAGCCAGTACCGAGAACATACCCGTGAATAGCTCCCACGATAGGCTTGAATACCGATATTCCGTTTGCCGGATACGCCTGGTGAACCTGAAAAGGGACCTCAGGGTTTGTTGCCCCCGGTGTAATATCAGCCCCGGCACAAAAGGATTCGCCGGCTCCGCTAAAAACAGCTACCCTGGCATCGGGGTCTTTCTCAAAACGGCCCCAGGTCTCCCGCAGTGTATCACTCAGCTCTGCATTTAGAGCATTCAGTTTTTCGGGGCGGTTCATCGTTATGAAGGCAATCTCGTCTTTCACTTCATATAGAATTACAGGACCAGCCATTACTTCTCTCCTCCTTCCCCAATTTATGAGGGTCTTGTTTCCATTAACCCCCGCCTGTAACACATCCCACCTTTGCTAACACCGCACAGTCAGACTCAAGTCTACGACCATCTCCGGCAAATGTCAAACCCTGCCCAACCCGATACCTGATTGCAATCCGTCCCGGAATATAACCTTAATCTTATTTATCCGTCTTCCAGCTACCACATCTATACGTACCAATAAATTACATGCTTTCCCCTCATCAATTATGTAGTTTCGCGGATATTAATACCAAGGTGCCAGACAGTATTATTTTACCTGTAGTGGCAGGAGCAGTACTATGATGCAGGACGACCTTCAGAAAATAAAGCGCTACATTGACCGGATTTGTGCTGCCGACGGCAGCCTAAACGCGCTCTCGTCTAAAGAGCGTGAAGACCTGATAGTATTGCTTGAGAAGTGGTGCGAGGAGAAGGATATAGATATCTTCTTAATTTACCCGGGATTTCTGCCAAGAGATATTAGCTCAACACCCTCGGGAACTGTAT
>CAZEBT010000064.1:0-8235 GCA_964510485.1 uncultured Dehalococcoidales bacterium
TTAAATCCGTGGAGCAGACCTACTCCGACCTCCGCCAGAAAAACCCTGACCGGGATGAACACTGGCTCCTGGCCAATACCTGTCTGGAAAGATACGGCTCCGGCGAAGAAGCTAGAGAGAAAGGCGCCCAGTGGACCAGGTTCACCGCCTACAAAGACACCTGTGAATTCGCAATTCTGGAACCACCGCAATCTATCAGGGCGCTGGCCCTCTTTCTGGTCTTCAAGGAACTGGGAGATGAGCCGGCCAAGCAATACGAAAGCGAGTTCTTCCGGCTCATGGAACCGGTCATGAAAAGCAAGGAAAGCCGTGCATTTATTGACGAATACAGGCAGAGAAATCCATTAACCTGGAAAGAGGTTGAGGTTGCCGATAATTCGTCTTACAGTCTATACTGGTTCCTCAGGGGACTGGAGCTTGAGCTGGAACACGATGAAGAGGCTGAGGCTGAGTGGGGCGGGGATGATATTGATTTTATTGATATTCTAATGAAGCAGGAAGAGGAGGAATCGGGTGAGGACTGAACCGTCACGAGTAGGCGAGGTCATTGAAGCCAGCACCGCCGATTTTACGGCGGAGTGCTACGAGCTTTACCAGTTTCCGCCCCTGGGCAGCCTGGTAAAGACCGCAGATGTACCCGTAGAGCTTTACGGGATAGTCTATCATGCCACCACCACCAGTATTGAGCCCGGCCGGCGTCCGGTTGCCAGAGGCAAGGACGAGACCAGTGAGGAGGAAATATACCGCTCAAGCCCCCAGCTTATGAAGCTGCTCAGGAGCGAGTTCAGCGCCCTTGTCGTCGGGCACAGGCAGGACGACAGGCTCTATCACTACCTGCCGCCCAAACCGGCCCGAATCCACGGCTTTGTCTACCTCTGCTCTCCCGACGAGGTCAGGGGGTTCAGCCAGCCCTTTGATTTCCTCAATATACTGATTAACACCCACCTGCCGGTCTCCGTGGAGGAGGTTGTTTCTGCCTGTTTGCGCCAGATGAGCCAGGTACATGAAGACAGCCATGCCTTCCTGGTGGCGGCAGGCAAGGAGCTGGCCATACTGCTTGGCAGTGAGTTTGGCCGGCTCAAGGCTATTCTGGGGAGGATTAGACAGTGACTCAGGAAAACACCAGCCCTCTGGGCATCGTTGTCTCCGGCTCGCTGGAGAAGGGGCTGGAGGTGCGACTGGATAGCGCCGTTTCCATTGAGGATATGGTGGTGGGGCGCTACGTGACCGTTGAAGGCAACAAGCGGCGCTTCTTCGGCATGATAACCGATATCAGCCTGGGGGTAACCGACCAGCAGATCACCGTTATCCCACCGGATACCTCCGACCCGTTTATGGCTGAGGTTCTCGCCGGGACTGCTACCTACGGCCGGCTCCACGTCCTGCCAATGCTCACCATCGCCGGCGATGTTGCCAGCCTGATTGAGGGACCCCAGCCGGTTAAGACCATCCCCGGCCACTTCTCGCCGGTGAAACTGGCTTCAGAGCAGGATATGGAACTGGTCTTCGGTAAAGAGGACGCAACGAGGTTCCATATCGGTAACCCTCTGGATATGGAGACCAGGCTCTGCCTTGACCTGGAGGAGTTTGTTAAGCGCTCCAACGGCGTCTTCGGCAAGAGCGGCACCGGCAAGACCTTCCTCACCCGGATTCTGCTCATCGGCATGCTCCAGAAGAGCAAGGCGGTAAACCTGATATTTGATATGCACAGCGAATATGGCTGGGAGGGGAGCAGTGAGGAGGCGGGGCACAAGGTCAAAGCCCTGAAACCGCTCTTCCCCGACAAGGTAGCGGTGTTTACCCTTGACGAAGAGAACTCGCGACACCGCGGTGTAAGCACCGACTTTGTGGTAAGGATTGGCTATGATGAAATTGAGCCTGAAGATATGGCACTGCTCCGCCAGACCCTTAACCTCACCGAGCCTGCCGTGGAAGCCGTCTACCAGCTATCAAGAAGGTTTGGGAAGGACTGGCTGCAGCGTACCCTGGACCTGCGGGACTCTGACGAGTTGCCCGAAGGTCTGAATATACACGAGAGTACCCTCAAGAACCTGCAGAGGGGACTGGCAACCATCAGACGGCTCCCCTTCATCGAGCCCCATGCCCCGACCAACGCCGTCAGGAGTATTCTTGAGTACCTTGATAAAGGCATCAACGTTGTCCTTGAGTTCGGCAGGTACCGGGACATTACTGCCTATGTGCTGGTAGCCAACATGCTAGCCCGCCGTATCTATGCCCAATACCAGGAGAGGATGGAGAGGTCAATGGGTGAGGGTATTGCCCCGCCAACCCCACTGGTGATAACCATTGAGGAGGCACACAAGTTCCTCAATCCTGAGGTATCCAGCCACACCATATTCGGCACCATTGCCCGTGAGATGCGCAAGTACAATGTTACCCTGCTGGTGATTGACCAGCGCCCCAGCGGCATTGATGAGGAGGTCATGTCCCAGATGGGCACCAAGATAACCTGCCTGCTGGACAACGAGAGGGATATTGATAGCGTGCTGGCTGGAGTATCGGGCAAGAGCGAGCTTAAATCGGTGCTTGCCAAGCTGGCACCAAAGCAGCAGGCTCTCATCTTCGGCCATGCCGTACCGATGCCGGTGCCAATCAGGACAAGGGAGTGGGGGACACCGGAGTCCTACCGGGAGTTTCTCCCGTCTGAAGAGGCGAGCCGGCAGGCTGAAAAGGATATTGAAGAGCTGTGGCCTGAAGAGGGACACGAGAATTGAAATCGGTAAAGGTCGGCCTGGCTCTCAGCAGCGGCGGCGCCAGGGGGCTGGCTCATATCGGGGTACTGGAGGTCCTGGAAAGGGAGGGCATACCTATTGACATGATTGCCGGCACCAGTGTCGGCGCCCTGATTGGTGCTCCCTATGCCCTGGGGAAGAGTATCAGTGAGATAAAGGCTCTGGCGGCGGGACTCGGTTCAAAGAGGTTCTCACTGCTGTTAGACCCGGCTCTATCCAGGAGCGGCTTGATTCGCGGGCAGAAAATGGAAAACCTGTTGAGGTCAGCTATCGGTGAAGTAGAATTTGATGATTTAAGGATACCCCTTGCCTGCGTGGCTACTGATATAGCTAACGGTGAGGAGGTGGTAATTAGAGAGGGCCTGGTGTGTAAAGCGGTGAGAGCCAGCTTCTCGCCCCCGGTGATGGTGGCTGCGGCAAAATGGCAGGGCAGGTATCTGGTTGACGGTGCGCTGGTAAACCCGGTGCCGGTCAGTCCCCTCAGGGAGATGGGAGCCGACCTCGTTATAGCGGTCAATGCGATACCCCGTAGGGTTGCCGGGCAGGCAAGAGAGCCGAACGTCATCACTATAGCAATGCAGATGCTCAATATTTCCAGCAACCGGTTGCTGAGGTTATGCCTCAGCGGGGCCGATATCGTGATTGAACCTCAGGTAGGGCACATCGCCCCGGGACACTACCACCGGGTTGAGGAGTGTTCTCAACAGGGCGTGCTGGCGGCTCAGAAATCAATCACTGAAATAAAGAGCAAAATATTCAGCAGGACCCCCGGGTAATTTCATCCCTCAGGCATAAAAAGGTGGGCAACAGAAATCGTCACCCAGAGACAGGGCCACTCCTGAGCCAGACCAGGAAGCTACTGCGCCGCTTTGACCTGAAGGCAAGAAAGGGGCTGGCACAGCACTTCCTGATTGACGAGGAGGTGCTGAGTCTGGTTGCTTCTACTGCGGGGCTTACCCCGGCCGATGTTGTTATTGAGGTAGGGCCGGGCCTGGGTATGCTGACCAGGGAGCTAGCCAGCCTTGCCGGTCGGGTGATTACCATTGAGCTGGACAATAAGCTGGCCGCCATCCTGAAGAAAACTATGGCTTCTTCCAATAATGTGACTGTTATCAACGGCGATGTGCTCGGTATCAACCCGGCGGCCCTGCTTCAGGAGAACAGAGAGAAGTTCCCCCCGGCGATAAATAGCCCCTTCAGCTATAAGGTGGTGGCTAATCTGCCCTATTACATTACCTCGGCTGTCCTGCGGCATTTCCTTGAGGCTTCGGTCAAGCCTCAGGCTATGGTGGTAATGGTGCAGAAGGAGGTGGCTGAGGCAATTGCTGCTGGGCCCGGTCAGTTGAGCCTGCTGAGCATTAGCGTGCGGTTCTACGGGGAGCCGACCATAATCAGCTATGTGCCGGCCCGGTGTTTCTATCCTGCCCCGGAGGTAGATTCGGCGATACTGAAAATTGATGTGTACCCTCAACCGCCGGTGCCGGTAACCGATGAGCCGGGCTTTTTCAGGCTGGTACGGGCTGGCTTCAGTGCCTCACGCAAGCAGATAGCCAATTCTCTGACACAGGGACTGGGACTGCCCAAGGCTGACGTCCTGCCCCTGCTGGAAAAGTCGGGCATAGCCCCGCAAAGGCGGGCGGAGACCCTGACCCTTGATGAGTGGGCACAACTGTATGAGGTATTTACTCAGGAGGATGAGTCAGCATGCTGACCATACTGGCACCGGCCAAGATAAATCTGACCCTTGAGGTCCTGGGGAAACGTCAGGACGGCTACCATGAAGTCCGCAGCATCATTCAGGCTGTAAATTTATGTGATAGCCTTCACTTCCAATCAGGCCGGGGTATTGAATTTGCATCCAGTTCACCGGGCTGGGTCGCAGAAGAAAGTCTGGTATCCAGGGCAGCCAGCCTGCTTCGGGAGACCACCGGGTGTACTAAAGGGGCATCCATAGAAATTGAGAAACGTATCCCCTTGCTGTCGGGGCTGGGTGGCGACAGCAGTGATGCCGCCGCTGTTCTGCGAGGGCTTAACGAGCTCTGGGGGCTGGGGCTTTCACGGGATGAACTGCTGGAGCTGGCACCGCGTCTGGGGTCGGATGTAGCCTTCTTTCTCTACGGCGGCACGGCTCTGGTGGAGGGCAGGGGCGAGAGGGTGACCCCGCTACCCCTGTTACCCCACAGGTGGGTTGTGCTGGTTATACCATCCGTACCGAGGACGCCGGGAAAGACAAAGCGACTCTACTCCAGGCTTAACGCCAGCCACTTCACCGATGGGCGAACTACCGAGAGACTGGTGGAATCACTGAAGGCGGGTGGCGGGTTCACGCCGTCGCTCCTGTTCAATACATTTGAGAACGTTACCCTTACCCGCTCCTCCAGGCTGAGCGTTTACCGAGCGCATATTGTCAAGACCGGTGCCACCAGTGTCCACCTGGCCGGGTCAGGACCGGGGCTGTTCACCTTACTGAAGGATAAGAATGAGGCTGAGGAACTCTATACCCGTGTCCTTCAGCAGGGGATGGAATGCTACCTGACGGATACCGCAACTGCTGTGGAGATAGTAGAATAAGACATCACTCATCGGCTATAATTTAATTATACTTAGCACAGGGGGTACGGGATGAGTTACTCTACAGAGGAACATTTGCAGGAGGCGTTTGCCGGGGAGAGTCAGGCTAACCGCCGCTACCTGTTCTTTGCTGATAAGGCAGACCAGGAGGGCTATCCCCAGATAGCCAGGCTTTTCCGGGCGGCGGCTGAGGCGGAAACAGTTCACGCCCGCAACCACTTCAATGCCATGGATGGAGTTGGCTCAACCAGAGATAATCTGAATGCCGGTATCATCGGGGAACACCTTGAGTTCACCAGGATGTATCCCCCCTTCATTGAGGCTGCCATCAGTGAGCAGAACAGGAGGGCTGAGGTTACCTTTGAGTGGGCTAATGAGGTAGAGGAGGTCCACTATAACCACTTTCAGGAGGCACTCAAGTCCCTTGAGACCGGCCAGCAGCCAAAGGACGAGCCCTACTTTGTCTGCCAGGTCTGCGGCAATACCGTCGCCGGTGAGGCTCCCGAAAAATGCCCCATCTGCGGAGCGCCGCGAGACAGGTTCAAGCGGGTGGAGTAGCAAAGGTAATTAAAGGGGCTTAGGAATAGGGGTGGACTGTCGCTTGTTATTATAGAGTATTGCTTGCAGGCGACATTTGTAGTAGTATATGAGTTGTACTGCACTTGATACTTGGCAACCGGCCTCGTGAATAATGTGACATGAAACGACCAATATACACAGACCACGCACGAGACCAAATGGCAGATAGGGGAATTACAGAGGAGGAAGTTGAGTTCTGTCTTAACAAGCCAGAAATTACTCGCCCTGGCGAGCGTGACACATTAATTCTTACCGCGCACCCCAATGGTAGATTTATAAAAATTGTAGTGCCCCGAATGAGACCAAGGGTAATAATTACAGCAGCCGACTAAACCTGAAGGGGGTGATACTGTGGAAATTAAACATGATAAGACAGCTGATGCCATATATATAAAGCTGAGTAATAAGCTATATGCGTATGGCGATGATTTAGATGATTTAAGACGGATTGATTATGATGCAGATGGTAACCCAAGAGGTGTAGAATTACTTTGTGTTAGCGGGGGTGTGAATCTGCGGGGTCTACCGCATGTAGATGGGGTCGCAAAAGTATTAGCAAGTCACAAGATTAACTCCTACGAAATAGGCGAATATCCTGTTGATGATGGGGTAGTTATCATTGTTGACCTTGCTTTCTCAGAAACGGTGGGAGCAACGAAGCCAAGTCTCGACCTTAAAAAAGAAGAGGTAACAGTATGAAACTCGACTTCGCATTCATTTGTGATTATGCTGAGGTAACGAGGAAGATAAATGCACTTGGTATTGGGTTTGATACTATCTATGCTCCCAATGTTCCCCGCAAGCACCCCGAATTCTTCCTCGTCATTCAGCTGCGGGCAAATGTTGTTGAGGCGGGGGAGAAGAATATTGAAGTTCGCCTGATAGACGAGGATGGGAATGATATTATACCCACCTTGAGAGCAAAATTCACCATACGGAGACCGGCTTCGGGTACAGAAAGCGTCGGGCGACTTGCTATGCGGCTTCAGAATGTTGAGTTCCCAAGATATTGTGTGTATTCTCTGCATGCAGTCATCGAAGGACATGAAATGGTTAATATACCTTTGAGAGTTGCCCCACCTCCACCAAAGGAGTAATACGTGATTCTAAACCCGCTCCTAGATTACTACTCCAGGCTGCAGTGCCCGCTCCCTATTAGATAGTCCTCAATGACCACCCTCTCGGCGTCCTCGGATAAGCCCTCAGTCTGCTCCATGAGCTGAGGTATCTCTTCCTGCGGGACCAGCACCGTCCCCATGTACCTGACGGGCGAATTGGAGAATGACGCCAGAGGCTTGCCAATCAACCAGATTCTCTCTGTCCTTTCTATCTGCTCCAGCCGGGCAAGAACGTAATCAACATTTACGCCAATCCTCTTGTCTACCGGTCTGAAATCATAGACCGCTTTAGTTTCCGAGACCGGAAAGGTAAATGTCAGATTGAAATCGTTTATGTCCTCCGGTACTGCGTACGCTATGTAACCTTCCTTCTTTTCTTTCTTCAGCAGGGATGTCTGCCACATCTGCCCGTCCAGGGTCACGATGGAGGTTACGGAGTAGTACTCCTGGTTGGCTTCCAGTCTGAGGTAGGGGACCCACAACCGGAATGAATCGTCCTGGTCACGCAGGTTCTCAACCTCGTATTTGATAACCAGGAACACCTCCCCCTCCGGAGCGACTGCTTCACCGATTTTATCGATTATCTGGGCACTCAGGGCTGTGAATACATAGGCTTCATCGCTGCTCCGCTCACCCTGCGTCAACGACGATGTACAGGCAGTAGCTGCCGCAAGAATAATAATCATAATGCCAAGAAATATACGTTTCACCCTCTATCTCCTTTTACTAGCACCCTTTATGGTACACCCACATTAAATAGTATGGGCATGACCTGCGGTTGTCAAGTATCATTCGTAGCTATGACCCTTTCTAACCTATATTTTGGCTAGTATAAGGCTACCAAAACTAAAGCCAGTTTGAATTGAAAAGGCTAACAATAGCCACAACCAGTGAAGCCACCCATAATACTCCAAATGTTAGGGGGAGCCACTTTTCATAGGCGTGTTCGGATAAACAACGAGAAATCTTCCCCAAACAGTCTTCCTCTGTGATGAATGATACCCATATCTTGTCGTTGTTTTGTTTCCATTCCCTCTTCATATTTCTTAATTCCGTACTATCGATCTGAGGGGCATTCCCCCTTTCCCGCATATAAGTAAACTCTGGAGTTACTCTTTCTATATTTTCCTGCTCATACCAAAGGAACTCTAGGCGATTGAGAGTACCCCGTGCCATAGAATAGAACAAGAGGGTTAGAAGAATGCCCAAAACAG
>CAZEBT010000065.1:0-5226 GCA_964510485.1 uncultured Dehalococcoidales bacterium
CCACCAGAGCCAGGCCGGTTAGTGCCGCCGAGCCTATGGCAAACCCCTTGCCGGTTGCCGCCGTGGTATTACCAATTGCGTCCAGCTTATCGGTGCGCTCCCGCACTATCGGCTCCAGCCCGCTCATCGTCGCATTCCCTGAAGCGTTATCAGCAATGGGACCATAGGCATCACTGGCCAGGGTAATCCCCAGAGTTGAGAGCATTCCCACCGCCGCCAGCCCGATTCCATACAGCCCCTGTATTGGAGACTCAAAACCGCCAGCTAACCCGTAGCTCAGCAGAATCCCGATGGCTATGCTGGCTACCGGTATCCCGGTTGATAACTGCCCCACAGATAAACCGCCAATGACCACCGTCGCCGGACCGGTGAGCGCCTGCTCGGCAATCCCCTTGGTGGGCCCGTAATCATAGGAGGTGTAATACTCCGCCGATTTCCCGATGATAATCCCCACTACAAGCCCTACCAGAATCGCTACCCAGATTCTGATGGCCATAACAACACCAAGGTCTGCCTGCACACCCAGCAGGTATACCACCAGCCCCCCTGAAGCCAGGGCGATAAGTACGGCGCTGGTATTGACCCCTATGCCTAAAGCACTGAGCAGCTTGGCTGTTGTAGCCCCCTCCTTGGTCCTCACCAGAAAGATACCGAGAATAGAGAAGATAATTCCCAGGGCAGCAATGAGCATAGGCAGCACCAGCCCCATAATGCCGAAGCCAGCAGCCACACCCAGCGCCGCCGCCGCCAGAATAGAACCGCAATATGATTCATACAGGTCGGCACCCATGCCAGCCACATCACCAACGTTGTCGCCGACATTATCAGCCAGGACAGCCGGGTTCCTCGGGTCGTCCTCAGGAATCCCCGCCTCCACCTTCCCCACCAGGTCGGAGCCAACATCAGCAGCCTTGGTGTAGATTCCACCGCCCACGCGGGCAAACAGGGCCTGGGTGCTGGCTCCCATGCCGAAGGTAAGCATAGTCACCGTTATTGTACCGAGTCCATAGCCGGTAAGGTTATGCAGGACCAGAAACCAGATACAGATATCCAGAAGCCCGAATCCCACCACAACAAGGCCCATTACCGCCCCGCTCCGGAAGGCAACTCTCAATGCCCGGTCCAATGAGCTCCGGGCAGCCTGAGTGGTTCTGGCATTGGCATAGGTGGCTGTTTTCATCCCCAACCAGCCGCACAGACCGGAAAAGAAGCCGCCCGTAAGAAAAGCAAATGGCACCCACGGGTTCATCACCGGGACTGCCATCCCAAAAGCCAGGTAAGCCAGAATGCAGGCCAGTACCACCAGAAAAATGGCAACTACTGTAAACTGCCTCTTCAGATAGGTGTTGGCTCCCTCCCTGACACCCCGGGCAATTGCCTGCATCTCCTCTGTTCCCTCAGATTCCCGCTTCATGCCACGGTAGAAAAAGAGGGCAAAAAGAAGCGCCAGCACAGCACCAACAGGAGCCAGGTACCAGAGCGCCGGGATTGCTTCTTTCTCTTCAACGGCAGCCTGAGCCCCACCCACCTGTGCCACAGCAGTGTCCCCACTCAGGGAAAAACAGATGCCGAAAACCGCCACCAGAATAACACCAACCCCGAACAGTAATAGAGCCTTCCTGTTGATTATGCGGGCAATCCTCACAATCCATCCTCCTTTGTATCAAGCTTTCCCAGTCTATCCTCCAGGTCCTTCTGCCTGATTGTTAAGGTCAGGTCACTGCGTGTCCTCTCCAGGACGCCGCGAACCATATCGGTAGTCCGGCGTAAACCCCCGGTTATGGCATCCGGAAAGTCTATGGTGACCAGAATATTATAAATATCGTCCATAGCTGACAGGAGCTCCTCGCCACGGGACAGGTCCCCCTTCCTCAGGCTATCCAGCAGGTAGCGCCGCATTTCGCCTACCGCCTCACCCAGACCGTGCAGATAGGCTACGGAGTCAACACCAAGCTCGTCCGGGTCAGGAGGTTGCTTACCGGTCACCAGAGCCAGAGTGATACTTCCCTCGGCAAATTCCTTCTGAGCATCTCTAAAGAAGCCGGTACGGCCAAGCTCATTATCAGCACTGATTGCCTGGCTGGCCTCATCCAGAAGGGCACGAGCCGACTGCAGCAATTCCCTGGCCCGCTCCAGTTCCTGCCGGTGCACAGCACGGATAGCGTTGCCGGAGTAACGGATTGCCTCACGGCACAAAGGCAATACCTTCTCCCTGGCAGCATCCTTAGCTGAAAAGCTCCCCCGAATCTGGTCAGCAATTGAATCCAGATTGTCCGTCAATCTACCCACTCTCAGCCTCAAGCCTGTCTACCATTCTCCGGGCTGCCTTCTCCGGTGCATCTGCTCCCAGTACGGCACTAATTACCGCTACCGCGTCAGCACCAGCCGCCCTGACCTCGGCAGCATTGTCGCCGGTAATACCGCCAATCGCCACCAGCGGCAGCGATGTTCTCTGCCTGACCTCACTCAACCTGTCCGTGCCAACAACAACCGCCGTCTCCTTAGAAGGGGTCGGATACATCGAGCCGACCGCTATGTAGTCCACCCCCTGTGCTTCAGCATCAAGCGCCTGGTCTAAGGTGGTTACCGAGCACCCCAAGACTACACCCATTGGCAGTAGCCGGCGGGCCACCTCAACAGGCAGGTCCCCCTGCCCCAGGTGCAGCCCGTCAGCCCCGGTAGCCAGAGCTATATCAAGGTAGTCATTCACTATGAAAAGCACATTGTGCTCAGCACAAAGATTTTTGAGCCCCTGAGCTATCGGTAGTAGCTCCTTTTTGCCCAGGCTCTTATCACGTAGCTGGACTGTCCTGGCCCCGCCGCGGATGACCTGACCGGCTACCTCAACGTGACTGTGCCCTCCCAGCGCCTGAGTATCAATGATAACATACAGCCCGCGCAGGCGCTCCGTTTTGTCCTGGCGCAGCAGCCTGGAGAGCAGCGCCTGCTCTATCCTGTAAATATTAAATCGGGCCTGCTTGAATTTCTCCGGGTCAAGTACCGGAGCCACGCCGGGGGTCTTGGCAAGCTCTTCAAGTGTCCTCAGCGATTCCTGCACCCTCCTGGAGTTAGCTATCACCGTTGCCGGCAGCTCTCTCTGCTTCTCATCGCCGGGGACTTCAATATCAACGCCAATATCGCCCTCCGAGTCCCTCGCCTCAAGGAGCTGCCGGTGGAACGTCCAGTCACCCCTTATCATCTCATGACGCATGGTCTTCAACTGCTGAGTCAGTGCGGTATCATCAAGCGACAGGCGAGCGATATCCTCAAGAAGGCGCAGTCCCTCACCAATACGGTTGAGGCTAGCATCAATAATTCGTAGCGTCTGACGTGATATTGCTTCCGATGGAGGCATGTTCGTGATTTCCTAGCAGGTAATTCTAACACGGTCGCATTAAGAAGGCAAGTCAGCTACGTCTCAGTCTCCACCCACCGCATTCTCAATAAGCTCAATCCGAACTGGCTTCCCCCTCCGGTCCAGCTCTACCGCCACTACATCAATTCGCCACAAATCGGGCAGGTTCTTCTGTGTCTGAAGGTAGCGAGAAGCCACCGTCCTGAGCCTTTCCTTCTTGGCAGCGGTGATTGACTCTTCAGGGCTACCGTACTCCGGACCTGTTTTAGTTCTCACTTCAACGAAGACCAGGGAATCCCTGTGCCTGGCTATTATGTCAACTTCACCCTCAGGACACCGATAGTTGGTCTCAATAATGTGATAGCCCTGCTTCTTAAGGAAGTCCCCGGCCAGCTTCTCCCCGAGGATACCCGTGTCTCTACGTTTCATTTATCAATCATATCTCTTACCGGCCGGAAGGAGCATCGGTGGATGGGAGACGGGCCCAGTTGACGCAGACAGTCAAGGTGACCCCTGGTACCGTAGCCCTTGTGGGCAGCCAGTCTGTACCCGGGATAAGCCCTGTCAAGCTCTACCATTATTCGGTCGCGGGTGACCTTGGCAATGATAGAGGCACAGGCAATGGAGAAACACAGGCAGTCACCCTTTACTATCCCCTTTTGCGGAAGTTTGACCTCGGGAAGGGACAGATAGTCTATCAGGAGTGACTCAGCCGGCGGTTGAAGCTGCTCCACAGCCAGCTTCATAGCCAGCCTTGTTGCCCTCGCTATACCCAGAATATCTATCACTCTGGCGTCAACCCGCCCCACACCCACACTCAGAGCCGCCCCGTAAATGTGCTGGAATAAGACCTGACGGAGGGATGGAGACAACTGCTTGCTATCTCTAACCAGCTTCAGCCAGGGTGCATCAAAATCCGGCGGAAGAATAACAGCCGCCGCCACCACCGGACCGGCCAGCGGACCACGCCCCGCCTCATCAATACCGGCAACCTGCCGATACCCCTGCGCCGCCAGCATCCTCTCCTCAATAAAGGTCGGCGTCTTCAGATTGCCTGCCAGCCTCACTCCCGTAGTCTACCCTCCTTCGAAAGCAGCCAGCTTACCCTCTGCCAGATGATGTTCTCTATTTCACTCTTTGGCAGGGCAGCATCAATTACCATCCAGCGCTCAGGCTCTTGAGCCGCCAGCTTGAGATAACCCTCCCTCACCCTGTGGTGAAATGTCACGTCCTCCTGCTCGAAGCGGTCAAGCCCTCCGCCTCCTTTACGTGCCAGCCCTTCCTCCACCGAAATATCCAGCAGAACTGTCAAATCGGGCTTCAGCCCCTGAGCAGCGGTATTGTTAACAGTATTGACCATCTCCAGATTTAGACCCCGCCCGTAGCTCTGATAGGCAGTGGTAGAACCGGCAAAGCGGTCACAGACTATAACCTTCCCTACCGCCAGTGCAGGCTGAATGACCTCTTCTACCAGCTGGGCACGGGAGGCATTGAACAGGAAAAGCTCGCTGAGGGGTGATATATCTGTACTCTGCGCCCACTTTAACCAGCGCCGTACCTTCTTGCCGAGTGAGGTACTACCCGGCTCGTGGACCAGGAGCACCGGCACCGCCAGCTTCTGTAGCCTCCTGTAGAGCGCTCTCGCCTGTACCGTCTTACCGCTCCCCTCTCCCCCCTCAAGGGTGATAAAGCGCGCCATCTATCTCCTCGGTAACCGGTAGTTTCCCAACCTGACCCCCCGATTTATCCCCAGTTTACCACGACCGAACAATGACAGCAACGAGTTAATCACCTGGCCCTCCGGGCCCCGTGCAGGGGCTGGGGAGGCCGGGCGGGGGCGGGCGGGGGCGGGGGGGGGGGGGGGGGGGGGG
>CAZEBT010000065.1:5236-8139 GCA_964510485.1 uncultured Dehalococcoidales bacterium
AGTTAATCACCTGGCCCTCAACCCCCCTTTCAAAATCTCCAGACGCCAGTAGCCCCCCCTCAATACCTTCCTCGTCTGTATTAACTCTACCCGCTGATTGAATATGGGGCCATCAATAACAAAGGTATGATACTCCCCGGCTTCACCACAGAAATCAATGTCATTTGTCTGCTTGAGTTCGGATAAGTAAGCCAGAAAATCCAGGTCTACCCTCCGCCCCAGCCAGTCTTCACCAAACAGGTCAGCCTTTGCCAGCAGAACGACTGCCTCAAATCCCGAATCTATGAATTCCCTCAACACCTTCTCCTGGGACAGCCCCCATAAGGGCAGATGAGGTGCAACCTCTACCTGCTGGCATATCCGTTCAACCCACTCCCTGTGCTCCTCCAGGTCAATATCACCGAAGACGCCGCCACCCACCCCCTCTCTCCTTAGAGCCAGCACAGCGTCCTTGAAGTCAGCCTCGTAGGTAGCCATTGTCGTCTGCCTCTGAAGCAAAGGAATTCCCACTGCCTGTGACTGCATTTGCAGCAGCTCGGTAGAAAGCCCGTGAAACCACGACTGCTTGGCATCCACGTTTACCATATTCAGCAGGTAACGGACCCCCAGCCCGCTCAGGGCAGCCTGATAGCCGGCAAAGCAGCTATCTTTACCCCCGCTCCACGAAACAAAGACCGATTGCATAATAACCCCCTAAACGGTGTCAGCCAAGTGGGAGGTATCGTTCAGCATGCTTAATATTGCCCCCCGCGGGTATGTCTCCACTATACTCAGCGATGCAGTATCAATGCGGAGCTGCCACCAGTGCTCCATCTCTATCCCCAGCAAGCGCAGTACCAGCACCTTCAGCGCCCCGTTATGAGACACTATCAGTATTGTATCCGAGTCTGCATGCCTGTCCAGTCTATCCAGAAACCGGCTCGTCCGCTCAATAAACTCCCCGAAGCCTTCCCCCTCTGGAAACTCCAGCCCAAGATTAAAGTTAATACACTTTTCGGCAACATCGGGATAGTTACTGCTGATCTCCTGGAATGTCAAGCCCTCGCAACTCCCGTAGTAACACTCCCTCAGCTCGGGGCAGGCTACTATTTCCACCTCACGCCCGGCGAAAATGGTCTCAGCAGTATCCAGAGCCCGCCTGAGGTCACTGGAGTAAACAGCGTCTATCCTCTCGCCCATCAGGCGGTCACGCAGCCTCTCTACCTGCCTGTAGCCAGTATCACTCATCCCCATATCACTGTGTCCCATGAACCTCCGGGCATCATTGAAATCTGTGACACCGTGTCTTACTAAAAGTAACCTGGACAAATGTCCCTCCCGATAATCAGGTAGCAACCTGTGGTTTTATTCTCAGAAAAGGCAAATTTGAGAAGCACCGCCTCTTGTAATCAAAACAGCTCCTTATTCCCGCCTATCTACTCCCCGGTGACCCCCTATACAGGATAGGCACCGCATGTCCGGCAAAACGATACCCCCTCTTCAAGGTTCACACCACAGTCGGGACAGGTCCTGGCGCTACTATCCATCGCGCAAGGCACACCTATCTCGCTCCGGTAAATCTCGTAGTAGTAGAGGTGCTCCCTGCTCCTGATGACAACCCCATCCTCACTGAGGTATCTCTCCTTTTTCTCACTGAATTCAGCATCGGCGATTCTTGAATCAAAAACGGAGGGTAGTATGGTGGTGCCGCTTCCCACCTCTATCGGTGCCTTGTCCCGCCAGACTATTTCCCCGGGTATAATATTCTCAAAAGCCTTGCGCAGCACCCACTTCCCCCACACTTTACCCCCTGCCTCCCTGACCTTCAACCCCACGTCCAGTTCCACGGCGAAGTCCCTGAACTCTGGGTCCAGGAATGGAAGCCTGACTTCCAGCCCCAGCTCCTCAGCCAGGTATACCGATGAAAACCTCATGTCAGCCCATAGCCTTCTAAGTGCCGTGTCCAGCTGCTCACTCGTCAGCCCGAAGAGGAAGCTGTAGCCACCAAACAGCTCATCGCAACCGTCTCCCGTCATGATGGACATCATACCCCGGTCTCTCCCTGCCTTCAGCGCAACATAGACAGCTACATCATTCCGAATCTCCATGGGGTCAAAGGACTGCATAGTCCTGACTGCTGCCCGAATACCCTCCTCCAGCTCATCATCGCCAAAGTAGTGGATGTAATGCCTCAGATTCAAACGGCTGGCTACCAGCCTTGCGTAGTCAATATCCGGTGCTGGTGCGCCACGCAGTGCCACCGTAATACAGCCCGGTTTCGCCCACCTTGAACCAAGGTAAGCCAGTATAGCCGTATCCAGCCCCCCCGATAGCAGCAGCCCCTCGGTTAGATTGCGCTTTACGCTCTCCCCGAGTGCCTGAGCAACGGTCTCAAAATCGAATGATAGCGATTCCACAGTACTGAACACTCCTCACGAGATGATATAGGAACCCTGCCAGGCAGTCAAGTCGGGCAACACCCCGGCAACCCTGTCCGGTAAACATATTACCGCGGTATCATACTGGAACTAGAAGAAGCACCGCTAAAGAGCGGTGCTTCTCTCGGTATCTATCCACAGTTACCACAAAGGATAAACCAACACTCCCAGGGAGTGTTGATGCCTATTCAGACACAACCACTTAACCCCCGACTGCTCCTGACCTCACTTTGTTCAGTCACAGGCTGTCCGGGCTAAGTAACCTCAGGCAGGAACCTGCCTGCCTTCTTCTCTGATGGAACCCCCGGGCTTATATCAGCCAACCGGGGTTCACCATATTGGCTCCGAACGCTCTCTACTGAAATGCTAAGGTATGCAGCATCTCCGAATACTGGGCTTCATCGACCGGAATATATGCCCCAACAGTGTACACTGAGACGACAATCCATGTGCCGTCCTTCTGCACAGCAATGGTGCGGGCATCCA
>CAZEBT010000066.1:0-8119 GCA_964510485.1 uncultured Dehalococcoidales bacterium
GACTTCCCCGAAGCCGCCCGGCGTGCCGCCTCGGCGCTCCGCGACGAAATTAACCGATACGTATCAACACCTAAATCATAGCCAATGGTTACCGAGATAAGGCTGGGCGATGTGGTCCGCCTCAAGAAGAGGCACCCCTGCGGTAGCTATGAGTGGCAGGTGGTCAGGCTGGGCGCTGACATAGGCATCCGGTGTCTCAAGTGCCAGCGTTACGTCCTTCTGGAGCGCAGCGTCCTCGAACGCAGAGTCAAGGCATTTGTGTCCCGGGGACAGCAGTCTGGAGGAGACTGATATCTGTCACCATGCCTAGCCGCTCAAGATTTCTACCAACCCCACCCCCTACCCCTTCTGTTCCTTCTTGGCTTTTTTGGCGGCTGCCTTGGCTCTCTTCTTTTCAACCTTTAACTGCGTCTCCGCCAGCCTTACCTCCGGGCTGACCGGGGCCTCTGTGGCAGGCTCAATCTCAGGAGCTTCCCCAACCCTCTTCCGGCGCATCCTCCCAATTATATGCATGGCCAGATACCGCCCGAAGTAGCCGATAAACCCCGCGGCGAACGCCACCCCGACCCACTTCAAAACATCAAGTGCTGAATTATCCATGGCTGGTCTGATTCCCTGCTGCCGAAATTATACCATCTTTTCTTTCGGGAAATAAGAAAGTAGAGATTTTTATCTACCTCACCCCCTTAATCCCCCTCTCCTTTCAAGGAGAGGGGGAAGAATAAAAAAGAGGGGCAAAGCCCCTCTTAAAGTGCCCTTTTTTCTTCATCTAGTTAGAAAATAATGCCCATATCATCTGGGCTAGGATAGCTGCTGATGCACCTACAGCGGCACCAAGAAGGCTAGCACGGAGCAGAGCGCGTTGATTAGTTTTTTCTCTCTGTAGTTCACGATGCTCATCTGGTGTGTAGCCGGGCTGATACGCGATAAAATACAAGCATTTTCGCTCTTGCTTTATAATGTTAAAAATCTCAGGCGTTGCTAATTTCTTGGGGAAATCTGTGCTCCACTGGTTTCTCCTACATGTAAACCATTGCGGGTTCGTGTGATTCTCTTGGACTACCGCTTCTCGGCCGAACCTTGTACATTCCCCATAAAAATCGATTCCTGAATTTGGAGGAACAGGCCTAAATTCCTCTGGGGGCAGTAGGCTCAAGAATCCACAATCAACACATCGCGCTGTCTTTCTAGCCATTCTCAGGACCCCCTCTTTGAAATTATTATATCATATTATGTTATATTCCCCAGTACTTCTTCCAGCACCTCCCGCCACTCTTTACCGAGCCGTTTGGGGTTGAGGCGGAGGCAGGTTGAGCTTAGCGTTAGTCTAAATCCTCTATCAGCTCCTCGGCGGTATCAAAGGTCTTTATTCGGCCTGCCTTGATATCTTCGCTGGCTTCTTTTTCAGCTTCCTGCCATTCTCTTGTCCAGAAGTAGGCTTGACTCTTATCGATAAGCTTCTTCGGCAGGAGCAAAGCCCTATCATCCTCTACCATAACTTCCACAAGGTCTCCTTCCTCTATACCAAGTTCTCTACGTACAGAAGCCGGCAGGGTTATCTGCCCATGCCTTGTAACTTTGCTATATTCTACCATCTTACCCCCTTTACGGACGCTCCAGAGTCTTATTGTGACGCCCGATATTTCGTAAAATAATCATATCACCCTCAATCTGGAAGGTTATTCTTAATGAGTAGCTTACTCTAGCCTCCCAGATGTTTTCTGTACCCTTTATTTTCTTCACTCTCAGAGCAGGGTATCGGATATTACCTGCCAGGTTTCCGATAGCCTTCTGTGCTAATGATTTCTCTCCCTTAGCTAGCCTCTGCCATGCTTTCTTGAACCTTGCTGTCCGAGCAACCTTCACCTTTACACCATTAAAGTATATTACGATATTATTATACTACTAGTTTATTATTTTTGTCAAATGAGTTTGTTCACCCCACCTCCTCACTATATCCTCCAGCACCCCCTTCCACTCTCTCCCCAGCCTTCTCCTGCTCAGCCTTAGCTGGGTTATACCCACCTTTATCCCGTCCCTCAAAACAGGCTCCAGTTTATGCTTATCAAACCGCATACCTTCAAAGAGCCTCAGTATGATTTCCCCGTGCTCGGTGGAGACGGACTCGATGCCTGCCCTGCCCGCCAGTATCTTTATCTTTACTGCGTAGAGCAGGTTCTCGACCTCCGCCGGTAAAGCCCCGAACCTGTCGGCAAGCTCCTGGGCCAGAGCCTCTATCTGCTCCACCTTTTCCAACTCCGCCATTCTCTGGTACAGGCTCAGCCTGGTGGTGAGGTCAAAGACGTACTCCTCAGGTATGAATGCCGGCAGGGGCAGGTCTATGCTCGGCGGCGGCAGCCTTGACGGCTGTATCTCCTCATCGGGCACGCCCGCCTGCCTGGCTTTCTGCTTCTCCACGGCAGCCGCCAGCAGCTGGCAGTAGAGGCTAAAGCCAACGGCGCTGATATGCCCGCTCTGCCTCGTACCCAGCAGTGTCCCCGCCCCCCTTATCTCCAGGTCCTTCATAGCAATGCCAAAACCGGCTCCCAGCTCGGTAGCCTCATATATCGTTCTCAACCGCTTCTCCGCCACCGGCGTCAGGCTCTGTCCCCGGTCATAGAGGAAGTAGGCATAGGCAAGATTGGCACCACGCCCTACCCGACCCCTCAGTTGATAGAGCTGGGTCAAGCCGAATTTATCGGCACGGTTGACAATCATGGTATTGACATTGGGCATATCCATCCCCGACTCAATAATAGTAGTGCATACCAGGATATCGTGCTCGCCACGAATAAACTCAGCCATCACCCTCTCTAGCTCCCCCTCGGGCATCTGGCCGTGGGCAATGGCTATTCTTGCCTCAGGCAAAAGAGACCGCAGTCGGTCAGCGACGATGGCAATGGACTGCACCCGGTTATGCACAAAGAATACCTGCCCGTTCCGCTCCAGTTCTCTGAGTATCGCCTCCCTGATTAAATACTCATCGTACCGGGCAACATAGGTCTTTATGGGCAGTCGGTCTTCGGGGGGAGTCTCCATGGTGCTCATGTCCCGTACCCCTACCAGAGACATATGAAGGGTACGGGGGATGGGGGTCGCACTGAGGGTGAGAACGTCCACCTCCCGCCTCATTTGCTTCAGATATTCCTTGTGGGCAACGCCAAAGCGCTGCTCTTCATCAATAATTAACAGCCCCAGGTCTTTGAATTTCACATCCCTCTGCAGCAGCCGGTGGGTACCGATACAGATATCAACCCTGCCACTGGCCAGCCCTTCAAGCACCCCCTGCTGCTCTCTGGGAGAGCGGAACCGGCTCAGCACCTCAACCCTGACAGGAAAGGCATCCAGCCTCTGGGCAAACGTTGCCAGGTGCTGCTGGGCAAGCACTGTGGTTGGCACCAGCACTGCCACCTGCTTGTTATCCATCACCGCCTTGAAGGCAGCACGGACAGCTACCTCGGTCTTACCGTAGCCTACGTCCCCACAGACCAGCCGGTCCATCGGTCTGGCTCCTTCCATATCTTCCTTCACCTGCTTCTGCACCTCTATCTGGTCAGGGGTCTCAACATAAGGGAAGGAAGCCTCCAGCTCCCTCTGCCACAGGGCGTCAGGAGAAAAGATAAAGCCGGGCACGACCTCCCGGGCGGCATAGAGAGCCAGTAGCTCCCGGGCTACCTCCTCCACCGACTCTCTGACCCTCTGCTTGGTCCGCAACCACTCCTGGGTCCCTAAACGGCTCAAAAGCGGCGGCTGCTCAGTACCGCCTATGTAGCGAGCAACCCGGTCTATCTGGTCGGTAGGGACATAGAGCTTATCACCGGCAGCATATTGCAGGACCAGAAACTCCTTCTCACTGCCATCGGCTCGCATCATGGTAAAGCCGGTAAACTCAGCAATGCCGTGCTCAATATGCACTACGTAGTCGCCTGGTTTTATGTCAATAAATAGCCTGCGGCGTGGCACCGGACGCTTCCTGACCTGCCGCTGCTGCTTGATGAACCCGAAAATTTCGGCATCGGTGAGCAGGAGAGTATCATTACTCATAACCCAGCCCCCGGCCAGCAGCCCCTGGAGCAGGGTCAGTGAGCCAGGTGAGGGTATCTGCCTGATTTCAGTGAGGGGCGCAGCAATAATATCCTCCTCCTCAAGTAGCTCCGATAGCCGGCTCCCCTGATGACTGATGAGAATGAGCCGCCGCCCCTCAGCCAGCACCTGCTTTGCCCTCTTGATAAATGCCGGTAGCTGTCCGGCATAGTTCGGGGCAGGGGTAAAGCCCAGCCGGTAGGACCTTTCATCATCAGGAATATCCCAGGCAGTAAGCACCACACCCTGTCTTCTCTCCATTCCCGGCATTAGCTCATCCCAGGTGAAATAAGGCTTCGGGAAACCGGCCGGCAGCTCGCCACGCTCCAGCCTCCCGGCATGCAGTTCATCAGCCTTGACGTCCAGGTCTTCTATGGCTACCCTGATGTTCTGCGGCTCATCAAGTATCAAGAGGGCATTCTCCGGCAGGTAGCTAAGAATGCTGTCCCTGTTAAACAGCGGGGCGTAGAACCGCAGGTTGTCCGGCTTCTGTTTCTCGATTATCATAGCCATTTCCTGCTCGAACTGGACTCTGGCTTCAGTGCTACAGCCACTCAGGTCAACGCTACCCAATATAGACTCCAGCTCCGACCTGCTGCCCAGCAGAGGAGTCAGCAACTCCGTGGCCGGGCCAACAGTGATTGATGGTACCTCTCTCAGTGAGCGCTGGTCTGCCGGGTCAAAGAGCCGAATGCTCTCCACGGTGTTACCCAAGAACTCAAGCCTGGCCGGCAGGTCACTGGTGGGCGGGTATATATCTACAATCCCACCACGGTGGCTGATAGTGCCGGGTACCTCTACTATGCTCTCTATTCTATAACCCATCGCTTCCCACCGGCCCAGCATGCGGAGCGGCTCGATATCCATTCCCCGCTCCACAGTGTGGCAGGCAGCAATAAAGTCACTATACGGCGTTGTCCTCTGTATGAATGCCGCGGCTGAGGCAACAATCACAGGAGTACCGTCTTTACCTGTGTTAGCTAAAGCTGACAGCACCTGGAGTCTTTCCAGCTCAGTGGGGGTATCTGAGGCAATACGCTCGTAGGGCAAGGCATCGGGCTCTGGCAGCAGTCTCACCTGTCCGGAAGCACACCAGGTAGCCAGCTGTTCGTAGAGCCTCCGGCAACTATCCGGCTGCGCAGTAACTACCATTATTGGTCGGCGCAGGCTCCGGTAGAGGGCAGCGATGAGATATGGTCGGGCAGCATCGAGCACCACCACCCTTGTGTTGCCGCTGCGCCGCTCAAGCTCATTGACAAGCCCCCGATAGGCAGGTATCTCCTCAATGAGATGCAGCAGCTGACTCAGGTCTAATAGCTCCATCTTGTTCTCCAAACACCCCTAGGGCTAGCCGGAACGGCCTAGCCCTCAGAGAAATTGTATCACAGGGGTAGTAGCTCGATAAACTCAGGCACGCCTTAAGGTGGCTAATGCCACTACCAGAGCCAAGACCATGACAATCGGGGTCAACATCAGACCGAGACCTATTTCTCCCCCCTGCCCTACCCAGCCCATTACCGGCGCCCCGACGGCAACCCCGGTGGTAAGCAGCGCGTGGAACATCCCGGTTGCCATGCCACGCTCTTCAGGGAGGGTATGGTCAACAACCATCGCTGAAATTGACGGAAAGAGTAACCCGTAGGCTACCCCGTAAAGCCCCATTGCTACGGCAAGCAGCGGTAATGTTGTCTGTAGAGGCAATATCACCAGAGAGATTATCCCCAGGCATATACCAATGGTAGCCGGTATCTGCCGCCCCAGCCTGTCGGAGAGAGCCCCACCGGGAAACTGGACAATAATAAACATGACAGCAAAGGTAGCCAGCAGTATCCCGACATGAAAGACCTCCATTCCCAGGCTCTCAATGTAGAAGGGCAGCAGCGTCACCACACCACCGAACGTGAAGTACTGGGCAAATACAGAGCAGTAGGCAACAATCAGCCCCCTCTTCCTGAGCAGCTCTCCAACCCTCTTCAAGCCGCCGCCGTATGGCACCCCGGGCACCGGAATCCCCTTCCCGGACTCTCCGGGCAGTAACTGGCTCAAGCCAACACCAACCACCAGTATTGCTGCCCCGAACCAGAAGACGGCATTGAAGCCCAGACTATTGACGAGAACACTGCTCAACCCGTAGCCGACCAGGGTAGCCGCCGCTATCGCCATACCGTAGAAGGCCATTGTCCTGCCCTTCTGCACCCGGTTACCGTAATCAGCAGTAACCGACATGGTAGCCGGACCGACCAGCCCGCCACTGGTACCATGCAGCGCCCTCACCAGAGCCAGGTGAACCGGCAGGCGGCACACCGAATAAAGAAACATGCTCACTGCATCACCGATTAGACCAATTGTCAGGGGGAGCTTATAACCGACCCTATCAATTAACCGACCAAACAAGATATTGGCCGGGGTGTTGGTAATTGAATACAGGCCGATAATAAGCCCGGCAATGCCAACACTGGCACCAAGCTCAGAGGCATAAAGAGACATGACCGGTATCAGCAGGTGGGTATCAAGAAAGCCGAGGAAGGTAACAGCCGAGATAACGGGTAACACCCTGCGGTACCTGGGTTCCTTCAATTCATCCACGCGGTATCCAGTGTAACAAAGCATCCCCCCTTTTTCAACCAGCCCCGGCGTGTTATGTTATAATTAGACAGATTTACTGAGGTTGGCAGCAAGTGAGCAAGGCAAATAGTGTAAACCCCGGTCTGTCCTACCACCGGGTTGTGGCTAAGTTCGGCACCAGCCTGCTTACCGGAGGCGGTAACCAGCTGGACCAGAACATGATGTCAGGCCTGGTTGCCCAGTTGGCCAGGCTGCACCAGCAGGGTCTGGAGCTAATGGTAGTCTCCTCCGGAGCCATAGCCGCCGGCAGGTCCAAGCTGGGCCTGACTAGGAAGATTAGGGGTATCCCCTACAAGCAGGTGCTGGCTTCAGCAGGCCAGAGCCGCCTGATGAATATCTATGAGCAACTGTTCGGGCAACATGATATTACAGTGGCTCAGGCGCTATTGACCAAGGCTGACCTTGCCGACCGCGCCGGCTATCTAAATGCCCGCAATACCCTCCTGGCTCTACTGGAGCTAAGGGTGGTGTGTATCGTCAATGAAAATGACGTGGTGGCGGTGGACGAGATTGAAGAAGCTAAGTTTGGCGATAACGACAACCTGTCAGCCATGGTGGCTAATCTGACCGATGCCGACCTGCTCCTGATTCTGACAGATACCGCCGGGCTATACACCTCCGACCCCCGCCGCAGCCCCGATGCCCGCCTTATCCCGCAGGTGGACAGGATAGATTCAGAGATTGAACACCTGGCCGCCGATTCCGCCGGCAGGCTCGGCACCGGCGGCATGGTCACCAAGGTAGAGGCATCCAAACTGGCAACCGCCTCGGGTGTAACCGTGATTATAGCCGATGGCAGGGAACCGGATATTATCCTGAGAGCAGCTACCGGCGAGGCTATAGGCACCCGCTTTCTACCGGCTACCAGCAAGCTGGAGAGCCGTCAGCGCTGGATGCTGAGCGGTCTCTCCACCAAGGGCAAGCTGGTGGTAGACCCTGGGGCAGCCCTGGCTCTGAGAAAACAGAAGCGTAGCCTTCTGGCAGCCGGGATTGAGCAGATTGAGGGCACATTCCAGCGGGGCGACATAGTGAATATCCATGACCCTGAAGGAACTCAAATTGGCTGCGGCATAACCAACTACAGCTCGGAGGATATTAGTGTTATGAAGGGGAGGCACTCCAGGCAGATTGCCTCTCTCCTCGGCCACGACTACGGCTCCGAGGTAGTGCATAGGAATAATCTGGTGGTGCTATAAGGGTTAAGGGAACCTCACCCCCTGACCCCCTCTCCTTAGATTTAAGGAGAGGGGGAATAGAGAAGAGGAGCTTCGCTCCTCTTAAACACCTGCTGGGGGGAGTTTTAAGGGGACAGAGCTCCTCTTAAATACCTGAGGAAGGGGGTACATTAAATCAGGCAGTCCTAGAGGGGCGAAGCCCCTCTTAAAAAATAATTTCCCCTTCCCCTTATCGA
>CAZEBT010000067.1:0-8096 GCA_964510485.1 uncultured Dehalococcoidales bacterium
GTATTTACCGGGGAGATTGAGCCGGGTAATGTGGCTATTAGCGGCGGCAGCATTGCCGGGATTGGGGATTATCAGCAGGCAGGGCAGGTAATAGATTTAGAGGGGCGGTATCTGGCTCCGGGTCTTATTAATGGTCATACACATCTGGAGAGCTCCATGCTGGACGTCGGGCAGTATGCCCGGGCAGTGGTGCCGCGGGGCACGCTGGCGGTAGTTACTGACCTCCACGAGATAGCCAATGTCTGCGGTCTGGAGGGCATGAGGTACGTGATGACGTGTGCCCGCCGGTTGCCTCTGGAGCTTTTCCTGATGGCGCCTTCCTGTGTGCCGGCTACCCACCTGGAGACATCAGGTGCCAGGCTGGAGACTGAAGATATCCGGCGGGTGCTCAGGTGGAGGGGTTGTATTGGGCTGGGGGAGGTGATGAACTTCCCCGGCGTGATAAATGGTGATGAGGGTATTCTGAGTAAAATCAATTCTGCTGGGGGGAGGGTCATTGATGGTCATGCTCCGGGTGTTGGCGGTAGGGACCTCAGTGCCTATATTGCCGCCGGCATCTATTCCGACCATGAATCGGTTGCCCGTGACGAGGCTGAGGAGAAATTGAGACGGGGCATGTTTGTTATGATTCGTGAGGGCTCCTCGGAGAAGAATCTGGATGCCCTGCTACCCCTGGTCACCGATAAGACCTATAAGAGGTGTATCTTTGTGGTTGATGACCGCAGTTGTGTTGACCTGCTCCGGGACGGTGACATTGACGCTGTGGTGCGCAAGGCAATCGGCAGCGGGCTTGACCCGGTGAGGGCTATTCAACTATCAACGATAAATACTGCGGAGTACTTCCGGCTGCACAGGCTGGGGGCAATCGCTCCCGGCTACCTGGCTAATCTGATTGCCGTTGGTGACCTGGCCAGTCTGAGGATAGATATGGTGTTCTATCACGGCAGGCTGGTAGCCAGGGAAGGGGAGCCACTGTTCCCGGTATATGAACCGGGGGTCGGAGGGCTGACCGGTACGGTGAACATCAAGCCCTTCGGAGTAGAAGCATTGAAGCTGGCGGCTTCAGGGGAGGAGATGCCGGTTATCGGGATTGTCCCCGGCCAGATAATTACCAGGAAGCGGATGGAGAGGGTTAAGGTCTCGGACGGGTTTGTTGTCCCCGATACTGAGAGGGATATTCTCAAGCTGGTGGTGGTGGAGAGACACAGGGCTACGGGCAATATCGGTCTGGGGCTGGTAGCCGGGTTTGGCTTGAAACGGGGGGCTCTGGCATCGTCTATTGCCCACGATTCACACAATATCATCGCTGTTGGGACGGGTGATGAGGACATATTTACGGCAGTTCAGGAGATTGCCAGGCTTCAGGGTGGTCTGGTGGTGGCGGCGGGAGGCAGGGTACTGGCCAGCTTAGCCTTACCTGTTGCCGGGCTGCTATCCGGTGAACCACTGGAGACAGTAGCGGAGAAGCTGGACAGGGTGGAGCGGGCAGCAGCCGGTTTAGGAACTACACTACCCTCCCCCTTCTCTACCCTCTCATTTCTGGCTTTGCCGGTAATCCCCGAGCTGAGGCTGACTGACCTGGGGCTGGTGGATGTCGGTGAGTTCAGGTTGCTGAAGTAGAGAGGGCTTGCTGGTTATATTAACATCACCGCCGAGCCAAAGGGCAGTAATCAACCGCCCCCTGGCTCGGTATTTCCTTGCTCGTTGTCTGTTATTCCTTCGGGGGCTGGGGTGGTGAGGGGTTTACCACACCTGCCGCCAGTGTGGCGGGCATGAAATTGAACAACTCATCAATTGTCCACCCGCCGACCTTGACCAGCGATTTTTCCTGTACTGGCTCTGAATAGAGAGCCACCAGCCCTGTCTGCACGAAGAAGGTACGACCGTTCACGTTGGCGGAGTTGTCGGAGGCGAGCCAGACCACCAGGGGGGCAACATCTTCGGGCCTCATCTGCTCAAGCGCCTTAATAGCGGCCTCCGGCCAGGTCCTTCTCATCTCGTCGCTGAGGGTCAGCCTGGTACCGGCGTTGGGTCGGATAGCGTTGCAGGTTACTCCGTACCTGCCCATAGCCATGGCTACCTGTCTGGTGAAGCCGACAATGCCTTCTTTGGCGGCGCCGTAGTTGGGCTGGCCAACAGTAGCACCCAGACCTGCCACCGAGGAGGTATTTATGATGTGCCCGCTCCTCTGCTGGCGGAAGAGGATGCAGGCACTCCTGGTGGTATAAAAGTGACCATAGAGGTGTACCTTCATCACTAGGTCCCACTCCTCATCGGTCATGTTGAAGACCATCCTGTCCCTGAGGATACCGGCGTTGTTGACCAGGATGTCAATCTTGCCGAAGGCATCAACGGCGGTCTTGACAATGTTCTCGCCGCCTTCCGGGGTGGCTACTGAATCATAGTTGGCTACCGCTTCCCCTCCTGCCTTCTTTATTTCCTCTACGACCACGTCCGCTGCTTTTTTGGAAGCACCAGAACCATCAACGGCACCTCCCAGGTCGTTGACGACTACCCTGGCGCCCTCCGATGCCAGAGCCAGTGCTTCCCCTCGGCCGATACCTCCACCGGCGCCGGTGACTATGGCTACTTTGTCCTTGAGCCTGTCAGCCATATTTCGTCCTCCTGTCCTTTTTATTGCTAAAAGCCGTAACACAGGCACGGCTTCTCAGCGCAGCCTTAGCTTGTGGCTGGCGAGAGACTGGTTTTGCTGAAGAACTCACTTCGTTATTTACTGATTTGAGGAGTAATCATGGTTCCAGAAGTCAGCTTCTGGAGGGCAAGATGACCGTGGCTTTACCGGGGGTTGTCTGCTCCCCCTGTCCGTTCTCAATCCAGATATTACAGTCTACGTAGTGATTATCGTCTTCAATATACTTTCTGGTTACCCTGCCTTTGCACCACCAGGTCTCCCCTTCTTCGGGTTCAGCCATGGTCTTCATCGGCCTGGGGTAGTCCATTGCCCGGTACTGGCAGGAGAAGTGCTTTAGGGTTCCCCTGTCTCCTATCCAGTCTGTCATTAGCTGAACCAGCCACTGGCGCTTGAGTGCTCCATGGACAATTGGCCTATCTACTCCCTGAGAGGCGGCAAAGGCGCTATCGTAGTGAAGGGGGTTAAAATCGCCCGAGGCACCTGCCCATCTGACCAGCATCTGGGTGGTGGCTACCTTGGCTAGGGGTGTTACCTCACTGTCTTCCTTAACATCTTCCCAGTATAGTTGCTCAGCCATTTGTATCTCCCCGAAATGGTTGGTGAATTAGCGGTGAATCGTAGTTGTGCGTGCCCTGGCTACCACGTCGCCGTTCTGATTGGTGTAGGTTGTCTCCATAATCAGAAAAGCCATCTTTCCTGTTTTGCCTTCTCTCTCCCTGATGTTTTTGATTACAGAGGAGGCTGCCAGGGTATCCCCGGCCCGAACGGGGGAGATGAAATCATACTCTATCCCACCGTCAAGAACGCGAGCGTAGCCAGCTTCTATCAGGGCTGTGCCAAGGTCGGCTGCTGACTCTGCGGTTAGTGGAGCCCCTCTGGGCTGCCGGGAGGGCCAGCCGAAGAAACCGGGGGGTGCAATAATGGAACCGTACCGCGAATTTCGGGCATACTCGTCATCCCGGTAGAGTGGATTCGGGTCGTCTACGGCGTCAGCAAACCTTCGGATAGCTCCCTTTTCAACCTCAAATATTCTGACGCCGGCACCTCTACCGATGAACTGCTTCACTTCGTCCGGTAGCATAGTTATACCTCCTTGGTCTTGGTCGCGGCAATCACGATTGTATAACCTTTGGGGATTTCTGTCAAACGCATCAATGCCCGATTCAGGTTTTAACCGGAATATTTTAAGGTAACCCCATCCCCCTGTATCCCCCTTCCCCTTGATAAGGGGAAGGGGGAAGATAATAAAAAGAGGGGCTTTGCCCCTCTTTAACTCTCCTTGAGCATAGTATCTCTCCTCTTTCTTCTTCAAGGGAGGGGGAAGCATAGTAAAAAGAGAGGCTTCGCCTCTCTTAAACACTCCTTTTGTTCGGAAACTCGCTCTTGAAAGATGGGGTGCTTTGTATCTTTACTCCTCTCTATTCTCCCCCCGTATCAACTTCTCCCCGTACTCAAGGAGGAGCTTGGCCCGCTCCGGGGATACCTTTTTTGATTCCAGGTAGAGCTTCAGGGCTTCAATGGGGGTGATTTCTTCGGCAGTCCAGTTTCCCAGCCTGGGGCGTGTCTCTCGCCTGATTTCCCTGGCAATGGTAGAGTAGTGCGCCGGACTCAGGGCTTTCCTGATTTCACTGTCGTTGAACTGGCCCTCAATCTCGGCTGGCAGACTGACCTGGAGCCTGACTATAGCGTCCCCGACTCTGTCTCCGCGTTTTGAGATAGCCCTGAGCACGGTGGCTGTGGGGTCAGTATCCTCTGCCTCAAGAGTGAGGTTGATGGTGAGGAAGCGGCGCCCTTTTACCGGCTGAAAGTCAAAGGACACCCTTCTCCCTTTGCCCGGTTTCCGGTCGGCGGCAATCTCTACTATATAGAATCCCTTGTCGTCATCCTCCTCGCCGAAGTCAAGTGGCTCCAGACTGCCGGCATAGACTACCGGGGGACTGGTGGAGAGAGCCTGGTGGCGGTGAATATGTCCCAGGGCTATATAATCGAAGGCGGGGTTGGCGACGTTACTGAGCAGCAGGGTATGCTCCTGCCCTATGGTCATTGAGCTCTCCGAGCCTACTCTGGCATTGGCGACCCAGACATGGGCAGCCAGTATTGAGGGTAGCCCCGGGTCAAGCTTTTCCGCATGGGCACTGATGATATTGGTCAGCACCTTCTGTAGCTGCTGGCTAATCTGGTCAAAGTTAAGGTTTTTGGTGTCCTCCCTGGTCAGCAGGGTGCTGCGTCTCAGCCAGGGCAGGGAGGCTATCTGGATAGTGCCGCTTTTGGTAGGAATTGGGTAGATATCCGGGCGGTTGGAGACGTAGACGTTCTTAACGTCCAGGGTATCAAAGATTTCGGTGGTGGTAGCCCTGCCGATGGCGTTGGGCAGGTCATGGTTGCCGACAAGGAGGAAGACGGGGATGTCGCTGGTGGACAGGCGCTGGATACGTTTGGCAAACTCACGCTGGTGGGTCTGGCTCGGGTCGCGGCTCTTGTAGGCATCACCGCAGAAGAGGACAAGGTCTACCTGCTTCTCCAGGGCGTAGTCAACAACCCGGTCCAGGGCGGAGAGGATATCGTTCATGCGTGTGGACAGGCCGGTAGCCGGGTCAGTGTGCCCGTAGGTTTCCACACCGAGGTGAAGGTCGGCAAAGTGGAGGATTTTCATTATTTATATAACCCCATCCCCCTTAATCCCCCTTCCCCTTTCTAAGGGGAAGGGGGAAGAATTTTTTTAGAAGAGGGGCGAAGCCCCTCTTAAACTCCCCCTTTGTCGCTATTGTTTTCGGCTTCGCCTTTTTCAACACTTTCAATTTGTTTAGCTTCACCACCAGCCGGGGGAGCCTTCAAATACGCAGTAACGTCACGCATCTCTCTTACTATTTGTTTACATTCGCGGAAAGCATTTTCTATCATGGTTGCTCCACGAGAGACACTGTTCTCCAGCTCCTTATCAAGCTTTTCAAGATCACGTTCCAGTTGATTGAGATAACCCTCCAGCCTCTCTTGTACCCCAAAGGAACGATAGTATTGCAGGTTAAGCTGATAAAGGGACAGGAGATAAATAATCGTCAGGCTATAGGGCATTACGATAACCTGATGGTCTCTATAAGCGTCTAGACGGGCATCCCCGCATACATCAAAGACAGGGTCAGGCACAGCAGCAATCCCCAAGCGGACACTGGCAGAAGGGTCTATATATTTAGTAATGTCTTTGACTTTGGAGGACAAAGATTTCTTTATTTCCTTAACGATTTCTTCTCGCCTCACCGCATCAGTTTCCAAATCCAAACGCTGGATAAGCTCCGGTGTCGTCCATTTGGAATCTATCGGCACATAGTTCTTGTCTGCTAAAACCAGAGCATATTCTACCTGATGCCCCTTAACGTTGAAATTTGCCCTAACCATTTCTGGCGGGAAGTTACTCAATGCTTCCGCCAGAATGTTTTCGCCGGCACTTCCACGCGCTCTACTCCTCGTAACTACCCTTTCTATATTGCGTGAAACCTTCTCTATATCTTCTTCCAGTTTCTTATGCACCTCAAGCTCGCTTGTGATTTTAGTTAAGGTATCCCTGACCAGGTTACTTTGAATGGAAGCGATTTCGTCCACCTTACTCTTTAAGGCTACTATATCTTCTGGTTTTTTGCGCATCGCTAGAATTACCAGACAGACCGCAAAGACTGCCAATACGACTCCAACAACTATAATTGCTATAAGAGGAGCTTCCATCTCCCCGCCTCCTTTAAGTTTTCTCCTCTTTCCATATCTGCCCGCCTTCGGGCAGGACAAAGAGGTCTTCGCCCTCCAGCTTGGCTTGTAGCGTTTCCTTCAGTACGGCAACGGGGACCCGTATCTGGTTCATGGTGTCGCGCTCGCGGATGGTGACCTGGTTGTCCTCAAGTGACTGAAAGTCAACGGTAACGCATAGGGGGGTGCCAATCTCGTCCTGGCGCCGGTAGCGGCGGCCGATTGACTGGGTGTCATCGTAGGTTATCATCCAGTGCCGGCGCAGGCTGGTATGTATCTCTCTGGCAAAGGCTGCCAGTGGCTCTTTCCGGCTCAGGGGCAAAACGGCAATCTTAATGGGTGCTACAGTCGGGTGGAAGCGGAGCAGAACCCTTATTTCGTCCTTGTCTGGTTCTTCATCATAGGCGTCGCAGAGGACAGCCAGTGCCGAGCGGTCTACCCCTGCCGAAGGCTCAATTACATAGGGTACAAAGTGCTCTTTGGTCTCATCATCGTAGTAGTCCATGCTCCTGCCGCTGTGTTTGGCGTGCTGGACCAGGTCAAAGTCGCCGCGGTTGGCAACACCCTCCAGCTCAGACCAGCCCATTGGGAACCGGTAGTCTATGTCAAGGCACTTTCGCGCGTAGTGAGCCAGTTCACCCTTGGAGTGTTCACGGAGCCTGAGGTTCTCCCTTTTAATACCCAGTCTCACGTACCAGTTGAGGCGTTCCTCAGTCCAGTAGTTGAACCATTCCTCGTCGGTTCCCGGCTTGACGAAGAACTCAATTTCCATCTGCTCGAATTCCCGGCTGCGGAAGATAAAGTTGCCGGTAGTAATCTCGTTGCGGAAGGCTTTGCCTATCTGGGCAATGCCGAAGGGCAGCCTCTTTCTGGCGGTATTGACTATGTTCTGGAAGTTAACGAACATGCCCTGTGCCGTCTCCGGGCGGAGGTAAACCACGCTGGCTTCATCCTCAACGGGCCCCATGAAGGTCTTGAACATCAGGTTGAACTGGCGGGGGTCGGTAAATTGTCCTACTACTTCACAGAAAGGACATGGTGCCTTATCCTTATAGTCTAGGAAATTTAGAAATTTGACGTTAGCGCGCATGAAGCCTGCTCTGCTCAATTTAAGAGCGAGTTGACCTTCATCTGGTGCGGTAAAGTAACTGGGTGGGTCTCCATATTTTGTCATCGCCACTTGGTCTGGCCGGAACCTCTGGTGACAATTCTGGCACTCTACCAGGGGGTCAGAGAAGCCCTCAAGGTGTCCGCTGGCTGCCCAGACCTGGGGGTGCATCAGGATGCTGGCATCCAGACCCACCATATCGTCGCGCTCCTGAATGACTGCTCGCCGCCAGGCCTGCTTGATATTTTGCTTGAGTTCCACTCCCAGCGGACCGTAGTCCCAGCAACTGGACAGACCGCCATATATCTCGCTGCTGGGGAAAATAAAACCGCGTCGCCGGCAGAGGGAGACAATCTTCTCCATGTCAACCGTTGGCGTTTCTTCAGTCACTGCTATTGCTCCTCAGGGCTATCGGGGGACTCCCCAGACCTGACGGAGGGCCCGCACAAAGAATATGCCCAGTAAAATAGTCCCTAGTCCCATGATGACCAGGGCGAGCAGCCACAGGGGTATAATACGTATCTGGTATGCATTGTAGCTGAAAATATCGAGCATTGCAAAGCAGAGAATAATCTGGGGGAGGGCAATCATGTTGCCCAT
>CAZEBT010000068.1:0-8079 GCA_964510485.1 uncultured Dehalococcoidales bacterium
CTTCCGCCTTGAAGAACGCCAGGCCAAAGGAACCAGCTATGCCCAGCACCTCACCAGTTGAGCGCATCTCCGGACCCAGAACAGGGTCTACCTCGGGAAACATGGGAAACGGGAAAACCGCCTCTTTGACCCCGAAGTGCGGGATAGCCCGCTGCCTGATATTCAGTTCACCCAGACTCTTACCCAGTATGAGCTGAGTCGCCACCCGCGCCATGGAGATACTGCACACCTTTGATACCAGCGGCACCGTGCGCGACGCCCGCGGGTTCGCCTCCAGCACGTAAACAACATCCCTGGCAATGGCATACTGCATATTCATCAGTCCGACCACATTAAGGTCATGGGCAATTCTCCTGGTGTAATCATTAATGGTATCAATGTGCCTGGCAGGTATGCTCACCGGCGGAATGACGCAGGCTGAATCACCGGAATGCACACCAGCCAGCTCAATGTGCTCCATAACCGCCGGCACAAAGGCATCCGTCCCATCGGCAATGGCATCAGCCTCACACTCAATGGCATTCTCAAGATACTTATCAATCAGGATAGGGCGGTCAGGCGTGACGTGTACTGCCGCAGCAACATACTCTCTGAGCATCTCCTCATCATAGACTATCTCCATACCGCGTCCGCCAAGCACGTATGAAGGCCGCACCATTAAGGGATACCCGATTCGCTCAGCCACAACCAGCGCCTCCTCCATGTTTATAGCCATACCGGACTCAGGCATGGGAATATCAAGCCTCTGCATCATCTGACGGAAACGGTCCCTGTCCTCGGCAAGGTCTATCGCTTCCGGCGACGTGCCCAGTATCTTCACGCCAGCCTCAGCCAGCTCGCCGGCAATATTGAGCGGCGTCTGACCGCCGAACTGGACGATAACACCCTCCGGCTTCTCCTTCTCGTAGATACTCAGGACATCCTCGACCGTCAGCGGCTCGAAGTAGAGCTTGTCCGACGTGTCGTAGTCTGTGGAAACTGTCTCCGGGTTACAGTTGACCATAATTGTCTCGTATCCCTCATCACGCAGGGCAAGAGCCGCATGGACACAGCAGTAGTCAAACTCAATGCCCTGCCCGATACGGTTGGGACCACCACCCAGCACCATCACCTTCCGCCGGGGACTGCTTACGCTCTTATCCGGTGCGTTGTAGGTAGAAAAGAAGTAGGCGGCATCCTCTACACCGCTCACCGGCACAGGCTCCCACCCTTCAACAACGCCGAGCGAGATACGCTTCTGCCGGATTTCCTTCTCCGGCACGCCAAGAAGCTGCGCCAGATACCGGTCAGCAAACCCGTCCTTCTTGGCCCGCACCAGCAAATCATCCGGCAGTGCCTGCCCCCGGTAGTGGAGAATCTGCTCCTCCATCTCAACAAGCTCTTTCATCTGATTTATAAACCAGGGCTTGATGTATGTCTTCTCATAAAGCTGCTGGACACCGGCACCCTTGCGCAACGCCTCATACATGATGAACTGCCGCTCGCTGCTCGGTTCGTTGAGCATGTCCATCAGCTCATTCAGTGATTTCTCATGAAAATCCTTGGCGAAGCCAAGACCGTAGCGCCCCGTCTCCAGAGAACGAATCGCCTTCTGTAATGCCTCTTTATAGGTCCTGCCAATGCTCATTACCTCGCCTACGGCACGCATCTGCGTGCCCAGCCTGTCCTCAGCATCCTTGAACTTCTCAAAAGCCCAGCGAGCGAACTTTACCACCACGTAATCACCCGAGGGTGTATACTTCTCCAGAGTCCCCTCCCGCCAGTACGGAATTTCGTCCAGGGTAAGTCCGGCGGCTAACTTCGAAGAAATCAGCGCAATCGGGAAACCGGTCGCCTTGGATGCCAGCGCCGACGAGCGCGAAGTCCGGGGATTTATCTCAATCACCACCACCCGGCCGGTCCTGGGGTCGTGAGCAAACTGAATGTTGGTGCCCCCGATTACCCGAATCGCCTCCACAATCCGGTAAGAATACTCCTGAAGACGTCTCTGGAGCCCGGTATCTATCGTAAGCATTGGTGCTGTACAGAAGGAATCGCCGGTGTGCACCCCCATAGCATCCACATTCTCAATAAAGCACACCGTTATCATCTGGTTCCTGGCATCACGCACAACCTCCAGCTCCAGCTCCTCCCAACCCAGAACCGATTCCTCTATCAGCACCTGTCCAATGAGACTGGCAGCAATACCCCGGCTGGCTACCGTACGCAACTCCTCCACGTTGTACACCAGCCCGCCGCCTGTCCCCCCCATGGTATAGGCCGGGCGGATAACCACCGGGTACCCCAGCCTGGCGGCAACCTTCTCGGCATCCTCAACATTATATACTGCCTCGCTCTGCGGCATCTCTATGCCCAGGCTATTCATTGTTTCCTTGAAGGCAATCCGGTCTTCACCCCGTGTTATAGCATCAACCTCAACACCGATTACCTTGACCCCGTACCTATCAAGCACCCCGGAGCGCGCCAGCTCGGCACTCAGATTGAGCCCGGACTGCCCGCCCAGGTTCGGCAGCAGCGCATCGGGCCGCTCCTTCTCAACAATCTGGGTCATCGCTGCGAGATTGAGCGGCTCAATATAGGTAATATCTGCCATCCCCGGGTCAGTCATAATAGTCGCTGGATTGGAATTCACCAGCACGATTTCATAGCCCAACCCGCGAAGGGCTTTACATGCCTGGGTCCCGGAATAATCGAATTCGCAGGCCTGCCCTATTACTATTGGCCCCGAGCCAATTATCATCACCTTTCTGATATCACTTCTCCTCGGCATACTCACACCCCTCAAGATGTTTAGTGTAAATTATAGCACAGCGCCCCTGTCTGCTGAAATCCCCGAAGTGTTTTACACTGGATTATAGTGTACCGGGTTGACCTCACATCTATCAATACTATAGACTATATTAAGGAGTATCTCGCCCGGTCTCCCTAGGTACTGCCCGTTCCCTACCGGTAGCACCAGCGGGAGATTTATATTTTACCTTGTGGCGGCTAACCTTTTTATTGCATTAGCGTTATAATAAACGGGTAATTGTGTGTAAACACATAGAAAGGTTTGGGTGGACCTGATGATAATTCCGAAAAAATTATTGCTGACGCTACTGGTGCTGTGCCTGGCTGGCACACTCCTGGCAGGTTGCCATTCGGAACCGGAGTTGGAAGCCGCAGCCGAAGAACAGATTGTAACCGTCGAGCGAGGCGACCTGGTAATTGACATCACCGCCGCTGGCAACCTGGCCCTGTCCCAGGAGGAAGACCTGGCTTTTGAGATAGCCGGAACGGTTGAGGAGGTCCTGGTTGAGGAAGGAGACGTTGTTGAAGAAGGGCAGGTACTGGCTCAGCTGGATATGTCCGAATGGGAGGACAACCTTGAAGTCCTCGAAGACGATGTGACTACTGAGGAGCGTGACCTGCTTCAGGCGCAGATTAATCTCATCACCGCCGAACAGAGCCTGAAAAGCACTAAGGATACCAAGCAACTGGCTCTAATCAACGCACAGATAAGCCTGGATACCGCCCAGCACAACCTGGATGAAGCCACCGCCAAACACGAAGCCTATGAAACTGACGAGAGCTATACCTGGCCCGAGCTTGAGGAGGCACAGGCCGATGTAAATGAAGCCAAAGCCCAGTTGCAATATGCCCTGGACAGGGTACATCAGGAGGAAAATGAGGGACAGACAGCCATCTGGGAGGCTATGATAGAACGTTATACGGTAATCCTGGAGGCGGCTGAGGCAAGGTTTAATGCCCTGCTAATCGACTATGACCCCGAGGAAGTGTCCATACTCCGGTTGAGGGTGGAATCGGCTGAGATGTCGCTGGCTCAGGCAAAGGAAGCCCTCGATGAAGTAGCCGGGGACATCGCCACAAAGGAACTTCAGCTCACCCTTACCCAGGGAAAACTGAAGGATGCCGAGAAGGCGTTGGAAGATGCTCAGGAAGCGCTGGGAGATGCCAGAAGTGACAGCCCCATTATTACGGCACCCTTTGCCGGCTTCATCACCACGGTAAATGTTGAGGGTGGCGACGAGATACTGAAAGGCACCGTCGCCGTCCAGCTTGCCGACCCCAACAAGTTTGAAGCGGATATCCTGGTCAGCGAGATGGATATCCTCCAGCTGGGCCTGGGTAAGCAGGCCTCGGTGCAGGTAGACGCCATGCCGGGAATGAGCTTCCCCGCCAAAATCACTCACATTTCGCCCACCGCCACCATTCAGTCCGGTGTCGTCAATTACGAGGTCAAGGTCGAATTACAATCACTGGTACCACAGGAACCGACGGTATCGGAAGCCCAATCACGAGTAAACCTGGAGGGTGCCTATGAGATGCTGGATAAAGCTGTCGCAGATGGCAAACTAACTCAGGAAGAAGCCGACGTCAGGAGAGAGAGCTGGGAAGAGAGAACCAGGGGTCTTTCTCAGGGAGAGGTAGACCAGGCAGTAGAAGGCTACCGGCAATTCTACGAGAGCGCTTCCAGAGAACAGATAATCCAGGTCCAGGAGCGTTTGAAACAGGCAGCCGAGGAGCTCACCGAAGAAGAAAAACAGCAGCTCCAGGAACGCTACGCACAGAGCACGGGGGCCAGCCAGCAGCAACAAGCCATGCTGCAGCAGGGAGCCATTCAACTCAGGGAGGGCCTCACCGTAACCGTAAGCATAATATTGCAGGAGAGGACCAACGTGCTCCTGGTTCCTAACAAGGTGATTATTACCCGGGGAGAGGAGACCTTTGTTCAGGTAATTAAAGACGGCGTTACTGAACAGCGCCCGGTACGCACCGGTCTCAGCGGCTGGCAGAACACCGAGATAATAGAAGGTCTCAGCGAAGGCGAGCAGGTGGTCATCCCGCGGCAGACCACTACCACCTCGTCAAGCCAGCCAAGGGGATTTTTCATGGGGAGGTAGTCTATCCACATGATTCGCCTGCAGGATATAACCAAGGTCTACCACATGGGGAAGAGAGAGCTGGAGGTGCTCAGGGGAATAAACCTGAACATCGCCGGAGGTGAAATGGTGGCCGTCATGGGGCCTTCCGGCTCGGGTAAATCGACCATACTTAACCTTATCGGTTGTCTGGATACACCCACTTCAGGCAGTTACTACCTCGACAATGAAGAGGTCAGCCGCCTCAGCAGCAATGAACTGGCCTACATCAGGGGGCAGAAGATTGGCTTTGTCTTCCAGACCTTCAACCTCCTGCCCCGTCTCTCCGCGCTCGCCAACGTGGATCTGGGCTTGAGATACAGTATCGGCGGCAATCACGACGACGCAATGGCGGCACTGGAGAGAGTGGGCCTCTCCGACCGGGCAAAGCACCGCCCCTCTGAGCTCTCCGGCGGAGAACAGCAGAGGGTCGCCATCGCCCGCGCCCTGGCCAAAAACCCGCCCCTTATTCTTGCGGATGAGCCTACCGGGAACCTGGACAGCCGCTCCGGCGAGGAGATAATCTCTATCCTCACCTCGCTGCATACCGAGCAGAACATTACCCTGCTCATGGTTACCCACGACTCCAGCATCGCTCACCGCTGCCAGCGCATCATCCACCTCATGGATGGCCAGATTGTGGAGGAGGAAATAATATGAGAAAGTGGCTCGCATTTCTTTCCGGCGCCTGGACAGGGGTAGCCACTCACAAGCTGCGCAGTTTTCTAACCGTCCTCGGCGTCGTCATCGGCGTTGCCGCCGTCATTGCTCTGATGTCTATCGGCAGGGGTGCCGAGGCATCCGTTATCTCCAGCATAGAAGCCCTCGGCTCAGACCTAATTATTATCTACCCCGGGGCGCGTACCAGCGCCGGTGTCAGGAGTGCCGCCGGCAGTGCCCCCCTCACCTTTGAAGATGCCGAGTCCATCGCTGAGCAGGTCCTCTATGTAGAGGCAGTGGCTCCCAGCTATTCAAGGTCACTCCAGGTGGTCGCCGGTAGTGAGAATATGAACGCCCCTGTCAATGGCATAACCCCGGCGTATAAGGACGTGTTTAATCTAGAGATAGCTGATGGCACCTTCATCTCCGATTATCAGTATCAGCGCGGCATGAAGGTAGCCGTTCTGGGTGCCAATGTAAAGAATACCCTGTTTCCGAATTCCGACCCCATGGGACAGACCCTGCGTATGGGTAGCATTATCACCCATGTTATCGGTGTACTGGAGAGCCGGGAAATGATTTCGTTCAGCACCGCCGATGACTCTATTTTCGTTCCATTAACCGCCCTCCAGCAGGCGGTTGCCCAGCCACGAACCACCCGCGGCGAGCGTGTCATAGGCTCCATATCACTCAAGGTAACTGATGAAGACCAGGCAAGCTACGTCACCGACCAGATTACCGAGTTGCTCCGTACACGCCACCAGCTTGCCCCCGGTACCGATGATGACTTCCGCATCATCTCCATGAAGGAGATAGCCACCGCCCTCTCTGAGGCGATGGGTAGCATGACTATCCTGCTCGGTGCTATCGCCGCTATCTCACTGCTGGTCGGTGGCATCGGGGTGATGAACATAATGCTGGTTTCAGTAATTGAGAGAACCAGAGAGATTGGCATCCGCAAGGCTCTGGGAGCCAGGGAGTACCATATATGGGGCCAGTTCCTCGTCGAGGCAGCCATGCTGACACTGACCGGTGGTATCATCGGGATTATTATAGGCTGGGTAATCTCCAAAATCGTCCCCAGCTTCTTGCCAATTGACACCATAGTTTCCGCTGATATCGTTATCCTGGCTGTTGGGGTATCAGTCTGCATTGGACTCTTCTTCGGGTTCTACCCTGCCTGGCACGCATCACGCCTCAACCCAATCGAGGCACTCCGCTCCGAATAGCCCCTTATTACTCAGACAACTCTAACCCGGGAAAACAGCCTGTCGGCGATGAACCCCGGCGCGAAGGTGGTTGGATTAACGCCGGCCCTAAATGCCCGGCGCGCAACCAGGGACACGCACCATCAAAACGGGCACACACGCCGACCGGAGAATCCGGTCAGCAACATTTCCCCAGACCCAGCGGCTGATTCCAGAGCGACCGTGAGTGGCAATAACGATAAGGTCAACCTCACTCTTCTCCATGTATTCGACCAGCTCATCAACGACCTGCCCCCCGTAAAGAACCTCTATTTCTACCTTAACCCTATCGCCCTTCAGACGCTTCGTTACGCCGTCGAGGTACTCTCTGGCGACATTTATACTATCCTTCTCCAACCGCTGCCGCTCCTCAGGGCTTAAGCTGGACTCTACCCCACCATACAGGTGGAGCGGCGGGACCACACGGACAAGGGTAACCCTGCAAGCGTCGTGCTTTTCAGCAAGCGCCTCCACATGAGGAAGCACACACTCAGCAAGTTCCGAACCATCCAGTGGTACCAGTATGTGTTGATACATTTACCTCCTCCTCTGTGTAGCCATAACAATTTTTCCCTGCTCCGGATATGGAACCCATTACCAAGAGCCAGCGTGTTTTCCCCGGAGAGCTAGCTATCATGGACTCTAGCCAGTGTTTCTCCGAGCATGGGTACAGTCTGGTAACTACCTATATCCCCGGGAGATATCCACCTGACCTCTTTATGCTCCCAGTCAATCTGGATTTTATTGCGGTCCTTAATATGGAAGAGGTAAGGGTGAACCAGCCACCTGACACCGAACTGAGTGTCTTCAACCGGCAATGGTTCGCCCTTTCTTACCAGATGAAGGTCTTCCCCGGACAGGCTGGTCTCCTCCTCTATCTCAACCAGGGCTTGCTCATCAGGGGTTGTCTCTATGTAGCCACTGACCCCGGCCCACCTGCCCTGATAGCTGCCAACCCGTTCACTGCGCCGCAGGAGCAGAATCTCACCATTAGATTCAAGAAAGCAGGTGACCACCCGCCTTTCCTCCAGATTCTTAATCTATCCCACCCCCTTATCCTTTCACGAGGGGAGGGTAATATGTCACCGGAAATAGCAACCTCCCTACCCTATCGGTATCACTATTCCAGTGCCGCCAGATACTCCCTTAACCACATCAGGGCAGCCTCGGCAGCAGAACGCTTGTTCTCCTCCCGGCTACCCTGAAACTCGTGCTTCTGAGCATAAGTCCCGGTCTGGTATGATAGCCCG
>CAZEBT010000069.1:0-8059 GCA_964510485.1 uncultured Dehalococcoidales bacterium
GGTCGTCAGGGCTATTCTGGAGCAGCTTGCCCAGCTTAAGGAGCCTGTTTCTGAAGCGGAGCTGTCCAAGGCAAAGGAGTTATCCAAGGGGCGCCTGCTCCTGCGTATGGAGGATAGTCGGAGCGTTGCCGGCTGGGCTGGAGCGCAGGAGGTTCTGACCGGACGCGTTCTTAGCGTTGAAGAGGTAGTATCCGCCATTGATGCCATTACCGCCGAGGAGATGGTGAAGCTGGCTCAGGAATTGCTGACCAGCAGCCAGCTCCGCCTGGCAGTAGTTGGCCCGGTTACTGCCGGGGAGCAACTGGAAGAACTCCTGAAGATGTAAGATATTTTATCAGCCCCTCTAAAGAAACTAGTTTCCCCTTCCCCTTATTAAGGGGAAGGGGATAAAGGGGATAGGGTTAACAAACCTAATTAGTACATGCCCTCCATGCCACCGGGCGGCATGGCTGGTGCCTTCTCCTTCTCCGGGATATCGGTAATCAGCGACTCGGTAATCAGGACCATGACGGCAATGCTTGCCGCATTTTGCAGGGCGGACCTCACCACCTTGGTCGGGTCAATAATACCCTTGCCTACCATGTTACCGAACTCATCGGCTTCAGCATCGTAGCCGACGCCGGCTTTACTCTTCTTGACTGCATCCACTATTACTGAGCCATCCCGGCCGGCGTTTATCGCAATCCAGCGAATCGGCTCCTCTACAGCCTTCCTGATAATGTCAACGCCGACAGCTTCATCGCCACTGACCTCCAGCTTATCCAGAGCGGGTAGGGCGTTGAGTAGGGCAACACCACCGCCGGGCAGGATACCTTCTTCAACCGCTGCCCGGGTAGCTGACAGCGCATCCTCAACGCGGTGTTTTCTCTCCTTAAGCTCAACCTCGGTGGCGGCTCCTACCTTGATTACGGCTACGCCACCTACCAGTTTTGCCTGTCTCTCCTGGAGTTTCTCGCGGTCAAAATCGGAGGTTGTTTCCTCTAACTGGGCTTTAATCTGCTTGATTCTTCCCTTGATGTCCTCCTCGGCGCCTTTGCCCTCGACAATAGTGGTCTTGTCCTTATCAGCAGTAACGCGGCGGGCTTTCCCCAGGTCCTCTACTGTCACCGAGTCCAGCTTACGGCCTACTTCCTCGGAGATGACCTTGCCACCGGTAAGAATAGCTATATCCTCAAGCATTGCCTTACGCCGGTCACCAAAACCGGGGGCTTTGACCGCCAGAACGCTCAGGGTACCGCGGAGCTTGTTAACCACCAGGGTGGCTAGTGCTTCACCATCCACGTCCTCGGCTAAAATAAGCAGGTTCTTTGATACCTGCAGTATCTTCTCCAGGGCTGGCAGGAGGTCAGAGACGGCCGATATCTTCTTATCGGTGATAAGTATATAGGGGTCTTCTATCTCCGTTTCCATCTTTTCGGCATTAGTAACGAAATAGGGACTGATGTAACCGCGGTCAAATTGCATTCCCTCTACATACTCGGTCTCATACTCCAGTCCCTTGGACTCCTCGACGGTGATAACCCCATCCTTGCCCACCTTGTCCATGACGTCGGCAATCAAATCGCCAATCTTCTGGTCCTTGGCGGTGATGTTGGCTACCTGGGCAATCTGCTCCTTACCCTTTACCTCGGTAGATACCCTTTTAAGCTCGTCGATAACGGCCTGGGTTGCCTGCTCAATGCCTTTCTTCAACGACATAGGCTCGGCACCGGCCGTTACATTCTTAAAGCCGTTGCTAATAATAGCGTGTGCCAGAATAGTCGATGTGGTGGTACCATCGCCGCAGGCATCGTTGGTCTTACTGGCGGCCTCCTTGACCAGCTGCACCCCCATGTTTTCAAAGGGGTCGGGAAGCTCAATGTCCTTGGCAATAGTTACCCCATCATCAATTACTGATGGCGCTCCCCACTTTTTGTCCAGGGCTACACAGTGTCCCCTGGGCCCGAGGGTTACCTTGACGGCATCAGCCAGGGCATCTATCCCTCTCTTTAGGGCGTGCCTTACTTCCTCATCAAAAATAATTTGTTTTGCCATTTTCCCTCCTTACATCCTGAGTTGTCTTATTTCTTGGTTTTCTTGGCTAGAACATCGCTCTCCCGCAGTATCATCAGTTCCTCATCGGAGTCCTCATCCTTAATCTCTGTTCCCCCATACTTGGTATAAACCACAATATCACCCACTTTAATATCCATAGCTATCCGTTTTCCGTCCTCGGATAACCTACCGGGGCCCACAGCCAGGACCTTCCCTTCCTGCGGTTTTTCTTTGGCGGTATCGGGTAGATAGATGCCTCCCTTGGTCTTCTCCTCCCCTTCAATGGGCCTGACTACCAGGCGGTCCGCCAGTGGTTGAAGCTTAATTGCCATTTTGTCTCTCCTCTCTCAACTCAATCTCAATTATTAGCAGTCTCTTTCAGAGACTGCTAATTACTATAATAGCGCAGATGGGAATATGTCGCAACTCAATTGGTGATTATTTATAACCACTGATAGTAGCTGAGAGGCTATCAGGCCAGCATATCTCTTATTCTCTATAGCCTGTCTCCTTCTGGGTTATAGCACTACCCCGGGGTCTTCACCCGGGGGCTCCTGGGTTGAAGCGATGCAAAGCGTTTTGCTATAATCTGACAGTGATTATTGACTTTCATACTCATGTGTTTTCGCCCCGCATAAAGGAAGACCGCAGCCGGTATATTAGCAGCGACCCCTTTTTTGCTGCCCTGTACTCTTCCCCCAGGGCTAAGGTAGCCACCGCCGATGAGTTGATTGACAGCATGGATAGAGAGGGGATTGATGTTTCGGTCATTCTCAATGGTGGCTGGACCAGCCACGACCTGTGCGTTGAAACTAACGACTATATCCTGGAGTCGGTGGCCCGCTATCCCAAACGCCTGGCAGGTTTTTGCAGTGTTTATCCCCGGTCACTGGAATTAGCCATTGCCGAAATTGAGCGCTGTGCCCGGGGGGGGATCAGGGGTGTTGGTGAGATAAGACCTGATAGGCAATCATTCAACCTGGAGGAGCGTGATATGATGGCGCCTCTGGTTGAGGTAATGTTAAAGCACGAACTAATCCTGCTTACTCATGCCTCTGAGCCGGTAGGTCACCAGTATCCGGGCAAGGGGAGTATTACTCCGGGTGTGCTCTATCCCTTCATTACCAGCTTCCCTGAGCTGACGGTGGTCTGTGCCCACTGGGGGGGTGGTCTGCCGTTTTATGCTCTGATGCCGGAGGTCAAAGAGGCTATGGGTAATGTCTATTTTGATACGGCAGCTTCACCGTTTCTCTATAGCCCCCAGGTATACGGTCAGGTTGTCCAGCTCGTTGGGGGTAATAGGGTTCTTTTTGGCAGCGACTACCCGCTGCTTGCTCAGGGTCGGTTTCTCAGGGAGATTGGTTCTCTGGAGCTGCCTCAGGATACAAAGGACCTGATTCTATCCGGTAATGCCCGGAGGCTGCTGGGTATTACCGAGGGTTGAAGAATAGTATCCGGGCCGGGACCGGGCGAGGTTTGAGCTATGGAGCAGGTTCGCGCTTTTATTGCTATTGAGCTGCCCGATGGACTGAAGGCAGAGCTTAGCGAGCTTGAGGCTGGTTTGAAATTAGGTAACCAGACCCCGGTGAAGTGGGTTGACCCGTATAGTATCCACCTGACGTTAAAGTTCCTGGGCAGTATTGCCGTGGACAGGGTGGGTGATATAACCAGGGCTATGGAGGATGCCAGCCGGGGGACTGCTCCTCTTCACCTGGAGGTGGACGAGCTCGGGGTTTTCCCCAATCTAAGGCGGGTTCAGGTAGTCTGGGTAGGGTTGAAGGGTGACGTGGACAGGCTCGGGCACCTTCAGCAACGTATCGAGTCTGGTCTGGTACCCCTCGGCTTTGCTCCCGAATCACGGAGGTTTACGCCTCACCTGACGCTGGCCCGGCTTCGCAACCAGGCGTCATCAGGCGAGCGGCAGAGATTTGGCGGGCTAATAGCCAGTACCGGTTTCAGGGCAATCCATAGCATTGAGGTAGATGCCGTTAGTTTAATGAAGAGCCAGTTGACCAGGGATGGCGCTATATACAGCCGAATCAGTTCGGTGGCACTCAAGTAAGGGATAAATCTTGTTGGTGAGAGGCTAACCCCGTCTGGCTTGGATAGTTCTTGTCACCACCTGGTGTTTTAGTGTATACTGTAGGAAATCTAATTCCGGTTGGGAGGTGGACCCTGTGGAACAAAGTGGTTTCCCCAAATGTCAGAAGTGCAAGGATGGCGACCTGGTACCCCTGTCCGATTTCGGCAGTCAGGGGGCGAGCATCCAGTACAAAGCCTGGGTTTGTACTAATCCTCAGTGTGGCTTTAACCTGAAGATCAGGAATGGGGATGTCTATATTGATGAACCCATAATGAGCGGAGCACTGCATAGCAGTCGCTCTCGCTAGGAGGTGGGGTTCATCTGGCCCCTCTAAATTATGGATGTTAAGGGTGCTTCCTCGGGTAGCTAAACTCAGGGGGATGGCACTGGATTTTCTATTTCCGCAGCGGTGTGTCGGCTGCGGCGCTGAAGGCAGCTTTATCTGTAGCCCGTGTCGTAGTTCGATACCGCGGATTGTGCCCCCGCTTTGCCCCAGGTGTGGTAAACCTCAGCCCGGCGGTCTCCTTTGTCCCGGCTGTGTCAACTGGCGGGCGGAGATAGATGGTATTCGCTCTCCATTCCAGTTTGATGGCGTAATGCGTCAGGTGGTCTATCAGCTAAAGTATAGAAATATCAGGGCTCTGGCTGAACCTCTGGCTCAGTTGATGTTTGATTACTTGGTTAGCAGCCCCGTACCGGGGGAGGTGCTGGTACCGGTACCGTTGCACAGGAAACGGTTGAGGGAGCGTGGCTATAATCAATCCGGCCTGCTGGCTAAGGAACTGGGCAGGCTTATTCGCTTGCCGGTGGTAGACGATTGTCTCGCCAGAGAGCGGTATGCTCCTCCTCAGGCAAGGACATCAAATGTGGATGAGAGGCGCAGTAATGTTGCCGGGGTCTTTACCTGCCGTGACAGCAGGTTGCGGGATAAGCGGGTGCTGCTTATTGATGATGTCTCCACCTCGGGGGCTACCCTTGATGCCTGTGCTGCGGCTCTAAAGACAGCCGGAGCCGCATCGGTGTGGGGGCTGGTGCTGGCCAGGGAGATTTAAACCGGCCCTCTTTTCAATCCCCGTCACACTAAATAAGCCTTGTTTTATGGAAGGCTCCGGTGTCTGATTTACCCTTAATCTTTACTAAGACTGCGCTTTGATATAGATATAGGCAGTATCCTGGTCGTCCTCGCCTGTGTTGTTGTTGTTTGGCGTTGAATTCGGGTCAGTCTGGTCAACCGAGGTCACTTCGGCGGTATTGATTACGGTAGAGCCAGCCGTGTTGTTATCAACCCTTGCTGTAATTTTCAGGGTGGCACTACCGCTGGCTGTAAGGGCACCCACATCCCAGATACCCCTGGAGTATGTGCCCTGGCTCGGGATATCACTGTCATAGGTGACACCCACGGGCAGAGTGTCGGTTATCTCAATATTGGTGGCGGCATCGGGGCCATCGCTGCTGACGGTGATGGTGTAGGTTATGGTATCACCCTCGACGGGGTAGGCGTTGTCCACAGACTTGGTCACGCTGAGGTTAGCACCCTGGCCGTAATCTCCCACGATAGATACAAAGACCAGTGTAAATGTAGCCGACTCGCCGGGAGATATCTCTTCCGTGTTTGATGGTGAGATATCGCTGAGTAATATAAATCGGGGTATTTCATATTGAGGACCACCGGAATTGTGGGTGATGGTATAAGTCCCTTTAGGAACTGTGAAGCTTTGCGGGACTGAGGAGCCCGATTCTGTCGTGGGCCCCTGAATGGTATAGCTGGCCTCTCCTGACCAGGGCTCACTATCCAGTGTGGCGTTGACTGTTATCTCGCCGTTATATATGAAGGCTAGTGTCAGTGTAGCCGCCTCGCCGGCAGACAGTTCCTCCGTGGCTGCTGGCGAGATACCGCTGAGCAATGCCCCCTGGGGGCCACCGGAGATGTAGGTTATGGTGTAGGTGCCGATAGGGCATTCACTGAAGCCCTGCGGTGCTGAAAAGCCCGATTCTGTTCTGGGCCCCTCAATTATGTAGTTAACGTGTCCGAACCAGGGCTCACCATCAAGTGTGGCGCTGACCATTATCTCACCGATAGATACGAAGGCTAGTGTCAGTGTAGCCGCCTCGCCGGTAGAAAGCTCCTCTGTGGCTGCTGGTGAGATACCGCCGAGCAATGCCCCCTGGGGACCGCCGGAGATGTAGGTTATGGTGTAGGTGCCGACAGGGCGTTCACTGAAGCCCTGCGGTACTGAAGAGCCTGATTCTGTCTTGGGCCCCTGAATGGTATAGCTGACCTCTCCTGACCAGGGCTCACCATCAAGTGTGGCGCTGACCATTATCTCACCGATAGATACGAAGGCTAGTGTCAGTGTAGCCGCCTCGCCGGTAGAAAGCTCCTCTGTGGCTGCTGGTGAGATACCGCCGAGCAATGCCCCCTGGGGACCGCCGGAGATGTAGGTTATGGTGTAGGTGCCGACAGGGCATTCACTGAAGCCCTGCGGTGCTGAAGAGCCCGATTCTGTTGTGGGCCCCTGAATGGTGTAGCTGACCTCTCCCGACCAGGGCACACCATCCAGTGTGGCGTTGACCGTTATCCCGCCGATAGACAGTTTCTCCGTGATTGCTGGTGAGATACCGCTGAGCAATTCACCCTGGGCTTCGGCTCTTTTGTCCAGTTCTTCGTAGGCGAATGCCCTGTTGTCGTAGGCAAGGGTCAGACCGGGGTCAAGCTCGATAGCCCGGTTGCAGTCGGCGATAGCCAGGTCGTACTGTCCCAGCTTGTTATAGATGTAAGCCCTGTTGTTGTAGGCCTCAGCACAGTCGGGGTCAAGCACAACGGCTCTGTTGCACTCTTCTATGGCCTCGTCATAGCGGTCCTGTTCAGCCAGCTTGTAGGCTTGTCCAAGGTGCCACTCGGCAGTGTCCTCAGACGGGCCACAACCGGCAGGGGTGCTACCGGCTATCAAAAACACTGCAAGCAGAAGGACTGTGAGTTTTTGAGGCATAGTTTACCCCCTCTTGCTGCTCATTGTACCTGTCAAGACTGTGTTCTGCAACTGAGTCTGACACAGTACAAAAGCCAGCAGAAGGTTCTAAAGGCTCTATATCACTAAACTGGAAGCCCTATTTTGGTGAGCTGGAACAATCATAGTTGACCTTCCCGAACTGAAGACCAGATGGGGAGAGGGGAAAGAATATTAAGAAGAGGGGCTGCGCCTCTCTTAAACACCCTTGACTGCACGGATAATGGCAGGTAGACTGATTATGATGATTAGGTAACACAGGTTTTATATCATTGGAGAAGCAATTGCGACCAGTGGGGGCTGGTTAGATATATAGGCAGGGAAGGTAAAGATGAGGGTAATAGGTCTTACCGGGGGTATTGGTAGCGGCAAGAGCGTGGTGTCGCAGGAGCTGCAGGAGCTGGGGGCTGTGCTTATAGATGCTGATAGTGTGGGCCATGAAGCCTATCAGCCCGGGACCGAGACCTGGCGGGAGGTGGTAGCTGCTTTCGGGGAGCAGGTTCTTGCCCCTGATGAGAGTATTGACCGTAAGAAGCTCGGCGGGATAGTCTTTGGCAGTCCTGAATCGCTGGTGCGGTTGAACCAGATAATGTACCCCCGTATGCATCAGATGATGGGTGACCGGATTGAGGAATACCGTCGGCAGGGGGTGGGGGTGGTGGTGCTGGAAGCCGCCATCCTGCTGGAGGCTGGCTGGGACCGGCTGGTGGATGAGGTCTGGGTTACTGTGGCTTCTGAGCCGGCCGTTGTTCAGCGTGTCAGGCAGCGGACCGGGCTGCCCGAAGAGCAAATCCGCTCGCGTATACGTTCTCAATTGTCCGGTGAGGAGCGGGCGAAACATGCCGATGTGGTAATCAATAACGACGGTAGCCTAGAGGAGCTAAGGGACAGGGTGAAGGAGCTGTGGGAGAGGCTTAAGGGGTGAGATATTAGC
>CAZEBT010000070.1:0-7452 GCA_964510485.1 uncultured Dehalococcoidales bacterium
AGCCGTCCATGACTGCCTCCAGGGCACGGACCGGCTCTACCTCGGTTATGATTACTTGAGCACCCAGCCCCTTGGCTCTAATAGCAATACCATGCCCGCACCAGCCGTAGCCACAAATCACTACCTTTTTACCTGCCCACAGGATATTGGTCGCCCGGGTGATACCGTCAATGGTGCTCTGGCCGGTACCGTAGCGGTTATCAAACAGGTACTTGGTCTGGGCATCGTTTACGGCAATTATCGGGTACTTCAGGTCTCCAGCCCGGGCCATACTGCGTAGCCTGATAACGCCGGTGGTGGTCTCCTCACTACCACCGATGACGTTACTGATAAGCTCACTCCGCTCGGTGTGGAGTGTGCTCACCAGGTCAGCGCCGTCATCTACGGTAATATGCGGTCCCTGGTCTAGAGCAGTATTGATGTGTTTGTAGTATGTCTTCTGGTCCTCCCCCTTAATGGCATTGGTGGGGATGCCATATTCCACCAGGGCGGCGGCAGCATCGTCCTGGGTGCTGAGGGGGTTGGAAGCACATAGAATGGCACTGGCTCCCCCTTCCTTCAGAGCCAGCGCCAGGTTTGCCGTTTCTGTCGTTATGTGCAGGCATGCCGAGATTTTTATGCCGGATAGCGGTTTTTCTCTGGCGAACCTTTCCCTGATCAGCTTCACCACCGGCATTTCGCGGGAGGCCCACTCAATCCGCCGCCTGCCGGCTTCCGCCAGCCTGACATCCTTGATGTCGTAGTTTTTGGTTGTGGTCATAAATTACTCCTCGTTTTTACGTTAATCTCATATATATACTACCTGAACTGCTCAGTTATCCCAACAGGCATATACAGCACGGGGCACCAACGATATATTGTAACATATTATCTTTGGGGATTTTTGTCTGTTTTTCTGAATCAGGCGTTATATGACCCTGCCGCAACCTGCATTCCCTCAACTATAAGTAACCCCCCTTCGGGGGTGGTAGTTTCTTATACTCCTCTTTGGATTGAACAATGCTCCAGATGAGCTCAATAAGCTCTCTGAGCCTGTCAGCTTCTATATTCTCATTTTTTATTTCATCCTCCCACCACAACTCCTTGACCCTGGAGCCGTACCTTACCTTGAAGTAATAGCTTTCATACGGGGTCACTATAATAGTTGACTCTCCAGGAGGGACGGTAACAGAGAACCTGTCGGGGTAGTTAAAGAAATCAATCTCCATCATCTTTTGATAGATGCTGTCCAGTTCTTCCTCAGATAGGGATAGTTTTACCTTTATGGATGGTTCCATAATCATATCTTTTGTGAATGTCCCGTTGAATGTGTCTAACCTATTTCTTGCTCCAACACCAGATTGAAACACCAGGTTGAAACTAGATTCGCCGGATGCAGGAGCAGTGCACCCCGCCGTCCCCAGAATAGCGACCACTGAGGCTAAAATCACCGCTATTAACCAAGTTTTTCTCATTTACAGGCTTTTCCCCTTAATTTAATTCTATTGGGGGGAGCGTATATCTTAAATACGGCACGGCAAACTGGAGATAACCCCCGGCGATTGACGAGCCCCTGTCCTTCTCACCAGTCCTCAATGTGGGAGAACTCGTAGAACTCCTGGTACCTGCTGTCAATATCCTCAGGGGTGAGAGAGCGGAGACGGTCGACTCCGAACTCCTCCACCGTGAAACTGGCGGCAGCGCAGCCATGGATAAGCGCTCTCTTTACTGTCTGTTCGGTCAACTCGCCGGCCTTATCCAGGTATCCCAGAAAGCCACCGGCAAAGGTATCCCCGGCCCCGGTGGGGTCTTTGACCTGCTCCAGCAGGCAGGCCGGGGCGGTAAAGTAGCCCGACTCATTAACCATGGCGCAGCCGCACTCCCCCCGCTTGATGATTACCATCTTAGGGCCAAGCCCCAGAATCCACCGGGCGGCACTGAGGATACTCTCGGTCCCGGCCAGGGCGCGAGCCTCTCCCTCATTCATGGTGACTATATCGACGGTACTCATGGTCAGAGTAAGGGCTTCCCTCTTGTTATTTATCCAGAAGTCCATGGTATCCAGCATGGTCAGCCTGGCTCCCGGCACCTGCCTCAGCACCTCGTTCTGGATGTCGGGGTCTATGTTAGCCAGAAAGACGAAGTCGCTCTTTTCGTACCCCTCGGGCAGGACAGGATGGAAGTCGGCAAAGACATTCATCTTGATGTCCAGGGTCTCAGTGGTATGGGCATTGAAATCGTAGCGAGCTGCCCAGCGGAAGGTCTCCCCGTCAACCACCTGTAATCCCCGGGTATCTACTCCCCTATCAATGAGAAACTGTATCGTTTCCTCAGAGAAGTCAGTACCCACTACTGCCACCAGGTTTACCTTTGTATAGAGGCTAGCCGCCGCCGAGAAGTAGGTGGCGGAACCGCCAAGGATTTCACTGACCTTGCCCAGTGGTGTCTCCAGCGAGTCAAGGGCTATGGAACCAACGACCAGAATACTCAAAATGTTACCTCCCTCTAGAACTCCAGCTTCAGGGTTACAATCTCAAAGGGGTTCACCTGCAATATAAATCCACGCCTGGTAAAAGGTATCTCCTTGTCCTCCCTCTCCAGTAGGTCCACCAGGGTCACCCTCTTTATCTCCCGGAAAACGTCAACCCTGGCCAGTGTAGCCTCGCCCTTGGTCTCGAAGAACCGCAGGATTACATCATCACTGTCTTCGGCTTTTTTCAGGGCGGACAGGATGAGGCTGTTTGGCGAAATCTCAATAAAGGAGAACTCCGGGGGTAGAGTCCCTTTACCTTCGGCCTCAACCGGGAGGGGCATGTGGTCAAATTCCGGTGCGTATTTATACATCTCAGCCTCTCGCCAGTCACCGTAGTGAAGCTGTGCAGCATACTCAAAGCAGTGCTCCTTCATCTCCAGAGCATCCTCGGTGGGGACAAAAGGCCCGGCGGTACCATCAGCGGAGAGCCCGTAGACACTCCTGAAGAGCGTGATGTAGATAGAGTCTTCGGCTATTTCTACAGCGGGTGTACCCCTGTTCATAAAGGTTATACCTCTGACACCATCGCTAATATCAAACCAGTTCTGAAAGCTGGGTATTCTGGAGGGTTCGCCTTCCCAGTGCTCACCCTTTTTAATAAAGTATTCGGTTGGCTCGGGGACAACCCCGAATTGTGTCTGCCGATAGTAGAGCTTTCTCTCTATTCCGGTATTAAATTTGACCCTCAGTCTTATATTGGGGTACTGGCTGTTTATTCTGGTTGAAAACTCAATCCGGGGGATATCCCAGTAGACCACCACCTCCTTGCGAATATCCAGGGTCTTGTACTTATAAATCACCGGAGGAAACCTCTCCTTGAGCCGGTAGGGCCAGGTGAGGCAGTAGTACTCATTCTCAAAAACAATCTTTACCCTTGAACCGTCCTGCTCAATATGGAAGCCCTTAGACTTGAAGCTGCCGTACTGGAACCCCTCCCCCGATTCACCCTTTATCAACTCCGGGGAGAAACGGCTGCGGTGGTAAAAAAGGTCACCCACCTCATCTTCAATGACAATCTCGTTTCCCTTCAGTAAAAGCTCCCCTTCTTTATCAAAAACCTCAACGATTCCGGTCTCCTTGTCTACCTTTAACCGGAAAAGGGCTGTCTCTATCTCGTTCCCCTTGACCTTTATCTTACCTGCCGGTTTCTCCTCCTCAGCAGCCGGGTTGAATACCTTGTAGCCCAGGGGAGGGACATCGGCGATAAAGCCTGTCTTTACCGGCTTGCCCTCTACATTTTCTGTAGCCGCCGGCTCTTTCTGCCCCCGGGGCAAGGCTGGCCTGGCTTCAATCCAGTTCTTTGTCTGCCAGGGAAGAGGGTTGAAGGCGACCATTGCCCTGCCGCCGGTATTCACCTGGCTGGCAATGAAGGTCAGGGACTCACCGAGGATACGGGACAGGTCCTCTCTGAGACTGGCGAAAATATCCCTTACCTCGTCATAAACCTCGTCCACACCGGAGCCGGTGATTACGTCGTGAAAGGCAATAAAGGAAATCTTCTCCCAGGCTTCTTTCAATTTATCGGCAGGGTACCGGGCACCGAGAAGCCAGGCTATGGTGGCGAATTCCTCGGTGGTTAAAAGCAGGCCTTCACACTCCCTGGCACCCTGCACTATCCACGTCCGGCTGGAACAGACCTGGGGGAATACGTTGACCAGCTCGTCATCGTATAACTCGCCTTCTACTACCCTGAGCATCTTGCCACATTGCTCCAGAGCCTTGAAGAATTCTACGGGGGTAGCTATCTTCATCTCAACGTCGAGGTGGGTCTGGTTCCAATCCTTAACTGCGCGGATAACTTCAGGCTGGATAGGCATGGAGCCGCTGCCAAAGGGCATCAGGATAGTGGAGCAAATGGCAAATTTATTCAGGCTAATAAATGTCTCCTCCCAATCGTCAATATCAAGCCCGGCCCGGTAGCCAAGAGGAAACCAGTGACTGATAATGGTGCTCCCGTCCAGCCCCTTCCACATGAATTCGCTCTCGGTGATGTCCGTCCGGGCACCCCGTCTGAAGGCGAGCCACTTATACCCCATTTTCTTGTAGATTTGAGGGAGCTGGACGTTCATACCGAAGCTATCAGCCACCCAGGCAACCGGAACCTCGACGCCAAACTTCTCCTGACAATACCTCTTTCCAAGGGCTATGTTCCTTATTTGCACCTCGCCGCAGGGGAGCATGGTATCAGCCATGAGATACTGACCATCAACTATCTCCAGCTTCCCGGCGCGTATCAACCTCCTGAGCCTTTTGAAGAGAGCGGGGTCTCTCTTCTCTATCTCTTGCAGCAGGAAGGTCTGCTCAAGGCAGAACTTGAAGTCTGTGGTCTCCATCAGGTCAATCGCTTCCTCAACGATTCGCTGGTTTATCTGGAGGTACTCCTCTTTGGTGAAAGCCCAGACAACATCGTAATGGGTATGGGGTGTCAGATAAACGGTCTGCATTTTAGCCTCCTGCTTCCGATTTAACAGCACCTGGGGAGATTATACTACAATCTGGAGGACTCTGTGACTCCAAGCCAGTGCAGCAATTCCTCAAGTACCTGGTGATAGCTGGCTCTGGTGACGACCATCAGATTGACCTGGGGTCTGCGCTTGATGGCATCTGCCCAGGGGTGGGACTTGAGCATGATGGTCCCCAGTACCATCCTGCCGCTATCTATCGTCTCGGCGATGGCTTCCCTGAAACTGGTTGAAAATAGCTCCATCCTTCCGATTTCGTCAATAACTACCAGGTCACACTGCTGGGCTGCCCTGTACAGGGCAGGAACCCCGACCCGCTCCAGACTATCTACATCAACGCCGTATTTGCCCACCCGGTATCGGCTGGCAGTGCTGACGTGAGCCAGTACAGCATCCTGACCATCCAGTGTAACCAGCCTGAAGCCCTGCCTCGCTCCCCGGGTGCGTATTTCCTCAGTATAGAAACCACCGGCTCTGCCCGGCATACGGGCTACCGCCTGCTTGATAAGGCTGGTCTTGCCGCTCCCCGGTGTTCCCGTGAGGAGGTAAACTTGCTTCATAGGCACTCGCCGTCACAGGCTGTCATCAGGCTGGCGCTCTCTCAGCCTTCCTTTTCTATCTCAGCTTCTTCCCTTGTTCATAATTATATTATATATATCGCTCTCTCATCGCCCTTGATAGCTCAGCCAGCGTCTCCAGGGCATGTCCGGCGGCTTCCTCTGTATCCAGAGATGCCAGTGTACAGCTGGGAGTAAGCAGGGACTGTTTAATGAGCTGCCTGAAGCTGGTGCCGTTTCTGGTGAAGGGCGCCATTGCCTCCTCAAGGCGGTCCCTGAGGCTGGCTACCGTCTCTCCAGCCAGCACATCAGCGTCATTGGGGACAATCCCCCAGGCAATAGTCCCCTTTCTATCCAGAAATTCCTTCACCTCTGCCGGGTACAGGCTCAGCGACTCAGCGAAGTTGTAGGTATCAAAATTGAGAATATCGGTGCTGGTCTCCAGCAGGACTGACCAGTCGGTATTGCCGCAGCAGTGGACCCCCTTGATGCCGCTGATGCCGCCAAAGACCTCGTCAAGCAGGCTGACAATCCTCTCCTTAGACAGTGAGACACCGACCGAGCCATAAGCAGCCATATACGGCTCGTCAATAAAGATGATGGTGTTCTTTGAAATCTGGCTCAGTGCCTTTTCCTGCCAGCTTGCTTTCAGCCGGAGCAGTTTGGGCACGGCATCACTGAGAACGTCGTCGTAGATTATCGCCCTGCGGTTTTCATCGGTGACCGTCAGTCCCCAGGTGACCGGTCCGGTTACCTGCCCCTTGACAGCCCACGGCGAAAGCCCCGGCATTGATAGAAATTTGTCGAGCCCGGCAGCATATTCAGCAGCAACGGCAAATTTTTCAAGGTCGTTCCCCAGATAGGCGGTATAGAACTGCTCCATCTGCTCCTGCGCCTGAGAGCGGTCTATATAGATGCGGTTCTCCTTGAGCACCACCCCGGGAAAGCCCTGGCTGTACTGGACATACATATTTTCCAGAAAGGAACGTCTGGGCAGCTGGGGCCAGGCGGGGATGTCCTTCAGGTAGTGGACAACCTGGGAGCACGACGCCTGCGGGTCTGTCTGGGGCATGCTGCCGACAGCGGTTGGCAGACAGCCAAATTCTATATCAGGCATATAATGCTTATATCTCTCCTTACTTTATATACCTGCCGATTAAGAGATTTAGTTTCTTCTTCTGCTCAGCCGGTATCGCCTCCGGGTCAGTAACGATGGCTATCTCCAGGGCGGTAGCGCAGGGGCAGTCCCGCTTTTCGGGTATCCGGCTGACAGCCAGCTTGATAATCTGCTTGGCGGTATCAACATTATGGCGCATGGTGTTGAGGATGACGTCTATTGTAATCGGCTCGGCGCTGTGCCACCAGCTATCGTAATCGGTGACACAGCCGATAATAGCGTAGCAGATTTCAGCCTCCCGCGCCAGTTTAGCCTCGGGTAGAGCCGTCATGCCAATAATGTCAGCCCCCCAGGAGCGGTAGAGCCTTGATTCAGCCCTGGTAGAAAAAGCAGGCCCCTCCATAACTACATAGGTGCCACCAGAGTGGATGGTAGCCCCGGCCTCCCTGGCGGCATCAACCAGAATCTGGCTGAGTACCGGGCAGAAGGGGTCGGCAAATGCGATGTGAACGACGATGCCCCCGCCGAAGAAGGTGTTTGCCCGATTCTGGGTACGGTCAATAAGCTGGTCGGGGATAAGCAGGTGACCCGGCTCTATTTCTTTCTTGAAGCTGCCTGCCGAGCATACGGCGATGATGTGCTCCACCCCCAGCGACTTCATGGCATAGATATTGGCGCGGGCTGGCAGCTCGGTGGCGGATATGCGGTGCCCCCGGCCGTGCCGGGGCAGGAAGGCAACCCTTACCCCTCCCAGACTGCCGATGGTGATGGTATCGCTGGGCTTGCCGAAGGGGGTATCTATAT
>CAZEBT010000071.1:0-1099 GCA_964510485.1 uncultured Dehalococcoidales bacterium
ACTGAGACGACAATCCATGTGCCGTCCTTCTGCACAGCAATGGTGCGGGCATCCATCATGGAACCTGTATCAGAGATATAGGTAATCTTGCTCTCAGAGGCTGCGGTCCCATCTGCCAGGGTTACCTCAGTGGTAGAAGCAATTTCGATACTATCATGTGCAGCCGTGAGTGCATCATCCGCGGATTCGGCATCAGTGACAGCAAAAATTCTCATACCCGGGAAGGGATAACCTGCAAAATCCCCTGACACCCACATGATGATATATGACGCTGACAGGTCATCCTGTGCTGTCCAGTCACTTATGTACTTGACAGAGAAGCCATACTCTTCGTTGGTATAAGTGGCGGCTTCAAATGAGAGCTCCTCAGCTACCTCTTCTTCCTCCTCGGCTACTTCCTCTTCCTCCTCCTCAGCTACCTCTTCCTCCTCCTCGGCTACTTCCTCTTCCTCCTCAGCAGGCGCTGCTGCCTCCAGGTCGGCAATCGTCGCTTCTGCAGCAGCCAGGTCACTCTCCAGAGATGCGACCTCACTCTCCAGGGACGAAACCTGGCTATTGGCTGAAGCAACCTCATCCTCTGATGCGGCAAGGTCACTCTGCGCCGTAGCAAGGTCACTCTGTGCCGTAGCAAGGTCGCTCTGCGCCGTAGCAAGGTCGCTCTGCGCCGCGGCAAGGTCGCTCTGCAGAGACGCTACCTGAGCCTCAGCTGCTTCCTTATCAGCTACCGCGGCATCAAAGTCTTCCTGGGGTATGCCGCAGGCGGTCAGGAGCGAAACTACCACCAATAAAGCCACTCCAATAATGACTTTTCTCCTCATTAACAATCCTCCTTACTGAATTATTCAGCCGGTCCCCGGTCCCTTCCTCCTTCAGGTCAGGCTTTCCCTGTACCTTCTTTATGAAGGATAGCCGCAGACCATTATGACTCATCACCCTAACCCTTTTACCTAAGAGGCATCACCCCCTTTCAACATTTATCTTCTCTTCACTAACTCACCAGCTTGAAAACCCAACAAGCCCCTCTTGATATTGTACCATCCATCTATATCGTGTGCTGGTGCGTCCATTGTAGTTTGTCAAGAGGCTAATGTCAATACCC
>CAZEBT010000071.1:1199-7387 GCA_964510485.1 uncultured Dehalococcoidales bacterium
GAGGTCTTTATCAATCAGATGGGACCTCTCTGATAGAAAGAGTCTGTTAAACTTGGAATTCATCAGTCAGTTACGAGCCAGGAGCAAGAGGATTTTTTACGGGTGGTGGATAGTAGCGGCGGGCTTCCTCATCAACGCCTTTGGTATTGGCACCTTTTTCTACGGTTTCAGCACCTTCTTTAACCCTATGATTGCCGAGTTTGGCTGGTCACGGACACTGATGTCCGGCGTTTTTTCACTATCCCGGTTGGAGGGCGGGATTGAGGGACCCGTTGCTGGCTGGCTTATCGATAAGTTTGGGGCACGAAAGCTACTGCTTATTGGAGTAGCAATAGCCGGTATCGGGTTTATAATACTGAGGCTGGTCAATAGCCCCTTGAGCCTCTACCTGATTTTCGGGCTTGTCCTCTCCATGGGCTATAACGTGGGCTACAATAATGCCAACTTAGCAGCAGTAGCCAAATGGTTCATCAAGAAAAGGGGACGCGCCCTCTCCACTCTAATTACGGGCAATGGCATCGGTGGAGCGATATTCGTGCCCCTGATAGCCTGGCTTATCATCCAGTTTGGCTGGCGAGAAGCAACTGTAATCATCGGAGTGGCTACCCTAGTCTTTCCTCTTCCCCTAGCCTTGATTGTTAGAAGTACCCCTGAGGAAATGGGGCTGGCACCCGACGGTGAGTCCACCCGACACGAAAATTCAAGCCCGGAGACAGAGGACGCCCCATCAAAAGTCTCAGACAGCAGTACACTCCCCGAAGACGTTGATTTCACTGTTCGGGAAGCCCTCAGAACACGCAGCTTCTGGGTCTATGCTGCCGCTATGATGCTGAGGTCATGCATCCTGAGTGCCATTGTAGTACACCAGATTCCGCATCTGACGGACATCGGTATTTCTTACCAGACCGCCTCCAGTGTACTGGGGCTGATGGTGCTGGTGAGTGTCCCCGGCAGATTCTTCTTTGGCTGGCTGGGTGACCGCTTTAGCAAGAAGATGCTCCTGTTTCTTCTCTGCCTCCTCCAGAGCGCAGGAATATTTATCTTTATCAATGCCGGTAACCTAACGCTACTCTATCTCTTTGTGGCAGTCTACGGTCTGGGATACGGAGGCGCAATCCCGCTGACTATTGCCTTACGGGCAGACCTGTTTGGACGAAGGAACTACGCAACCATTTCCGGGATAACCATGTTCCTGGCGATGATAGGCACGGTGGCAGCACCGGTTCTTGCTGGCTACCTCTACGATACCACACAGAGCTACAACCTGGCCTTCTACATCTTCACCGCAATGATTTGCCTCTCCGGGGTACTCTTCCTCTTCATACCGCGTCCCTCTCCACCCAAGAGGTACCCCGGCATGGCATAGTAGCACAGGAAGCAAGAGTCTGGCAGGCATTGCTGCCCATTCCGCCCTTTATCAGATATGTCAGTATCTGTCCATCACCATCTCAAGAGATAACAGCAAAACAAAATAGGTATTTATGCGGATGTATGATTGTTTACATCTAAGTACAATTACTTAACAGTTAAAAGTATTTACATTTAAGTACAGCAGCACGGTTACACATGGAATCCAGAGGACATGGTAATCCCGAGGCACCACGCACAACAATAGGGCTCAGAAGGTCGACCAAGAACAGCCTGAACCGTCATCGGTCTCCGGGGCAGTCTTATGACGGCTTCGTGCGTCAACTTATCTCACTATGGGAAAGAATGTACAAGGAGAATAGAACATTCAGCGACCCTACTGAGTTAAACCGGGGTGCCGGGGATGATTCCTGACACCACCCTCCAGCTTAATCAAGCCTTGCACTCGTGCCAATACTACCATATGAGAAGGTACGCACATGACAACACAAGGGGTCACCCTGATTCCCTTTTTACAAGACCTGATTACCGTTATTGAGAACCTCATTGATAGGCGAAGGCAGAAAATACGTGCCGGTAACACCACGGATACCACATAGAAAAGTAGCCGATATATCCACTCCCATACTAAGCCATGCCCGGCTTCAAGCAAGCATCAGCGGTGTTAACCGATTTTTAGTGGCTATTGACAGGCAAAGGCTAGCTTAGTATGATATGACTACTAATGCCAAGAGACAAAATGCACAGACCACCTAGACCAAAAATAATGGCAGCCATGCCTGCCTACAATGAAGGACGGTACATCGGCAGTATAATCCTGCAGGCAAAGCAGTATGTGGATGAGGTTGTTGTCGTTGATGATGGCAGCACCGACCACACCTCTATGGTCGCCCGGCTTGCTGGAGCCAGTGTCATCCAACACAGCGAAAACATGGGCTGCGGAGTAGCCACCCAGAGCATACTCACCGAGGCAAAGAAGCAGAACATGGATATTCTTGTACTCCTGGATGCTGATGCGCAGCACGACCCCGAGGAGATACCATCCCTTATCCAAGCAATCTCTGAAGGCTCTGACCTCGTTATCGGCTCCAGGAAGATACGAAGGGACAATATTCCCCTCTACCGCCGCATCGGGCAGATAGTCCTGCTATATTTTACTCGTACCCTCTCAAGGCAAAAACTCTCCGACACCGAATCCGGGTTTAGAGCCCTCTCAAGGAAGGCGATATCCGAAATCCAGCTAAAGGAGACTGGATTTGCAGTAGAAGCAGAAATGGTATCCGCCGCCACCGCCAGAGGCTTGAAGGTGTCAGAGGTCCCTGTTTCTATTATATACACTAAAGATGGCTCAACCATGAACCCTGTAAAGCATGGCTTCGGTGTCCTGAATCGGATAACGGTGATGATTTCGGAGAGAAGACCCCTCTTGTTCTTCGGGGTGTTTGGGGGGATACTCATAGTACTCGGGGCGGTTGCTGGTTTCGGGGTAACCCGGACCTACTATACCTCACATGAACTGGCAACCGGGACGGCGCTAATATCAATACTGCTTATAACCGTCGGTATGCTGAGCATATCCACCGGGATAATACTGGATGTTCTGGTGAGGCGGATACGTAAGCAGTTGTAACCAAAGCGGCAATGTCAATTCAAGGGGGTGCTTATATGGATGCAAAAGAGATACCGCTGCAATCCCTGGAGTAGAGCCAGGGATACCTGACCAGGGCACTTGATGGGCTGACTCAAGAGGAAGCTACCTGAAGCCCCCTGTGACGTTTCTGTGACCAGGCTCTCGCAAAATATAATTACCACATAATCTTCCTCTTCATCTCGTCTCCTTTTGAGAAAGCATTTGACAAAGGGCTTATGAAAGTGTATACTAATGAACAATTTAATAGGTAGCAAAGGCTGCGAGCGAGACTAGTAAGCTTCAAAGCGGAGCTCAGAGAGCCGGGTAAGGTGTGAGCCGGTGCTGGCGCAGGAGCTGAATGGGCTCGGGAGCTGCAAACCGAAAGAGGTCTTCTCAAGTAGGCTTTGACGGAAAGGGTACCGTTATCAAGACCCAGGGTATCGCTTCAGATTGTTGAAGCCGTACCTGACAGAGATGGTTATCTCAGTATTGAGATAACCAAGTAGGGTGGCACCGCGAAGGATTGAACCCTTGCCCCTATGGGCAGGGGTTTTTTTATTGTATTAGCAGGAGAGTCCGGATGTACTATCCAACGCTAGAAGAGGTCAAGGAGCACGCCAGCGATGGCAATCTGGTGCCCATATACCGTGATGTCATTGCCGACCTGGAGACACCGGTATCCGCCTTCCTGAAGGTCAACCGCGGCGGGTACTCCTTTCTGCTGGAGAGTGTTGAGGGAGGCCAGCGGCTGGCTCGCTACAGCTTTATCGGCACCGACCCTTACCGTGTTGTAACCACCAGGGCAGAGGACAACACAGACCCGCTACCGCTTATTGCCGAGGAACTCAACAAGTACAGGGTGATACCGAACAGTGAGCTTCCCAGATTCTGCGGCGGTGCAGTAGGCTACCTCGGCTATGAAGCAGTTACCCGATTCGAAGAGCTACCGTCTCCGGACAGTGACCCCCTGGGGCTACCGGAATCACTGTTTATGTTTGTGGATACCATGCTTGTCTTTGACCATGTAACCCATAAGATAAAGATACTCAGTCTGGTACGTCTCAATGGAGATATAGAGAAGTCCTATCAGAGCGCAGTGGAGAAGATTGACGACCTGGCAGACAGATTGAGCCAGCCACTGGAAGACATCCGGCACACAAATGCGGGGGCACCTACCGGAAACGACAGCAGGCTCTCCTCAAACTTCTCCAGGGACGAGTTTGAGGCTGTCGTGCTCAAGATAAAGCAGTACATCACCGAGGGCGAAGCGATTCAGGTAGTGCCGTCCCAGCGCCTGTCCCAGCCGACTGATGCTGCCCCCTTTGAAATCTACAGGGCACTGCGTACTATCAACCCCTCCCCATACATGTTCTTTCTTGATTTTACCGACTTTCACATTATTGGTGCTTCCCCTGAGATTCTGGTCAGGGTGGAGGACGGCATGGTAATGACCCGTCCCCTGGCTGGCACCAGGCCTCGGGGAAAAAGCCCGTCCGAGGACGCCATGCTGGAGCAGGAGCTCCGCAGTGACGAAAAGGAACGTGCCGAGCACATTATGCTGGTGGACCTGGGGCGCAATGATATCGGGCGCGTCAGTGAGCCGGGCACCGTTGAGGTCAGCGAGCTAATGGACGTAGAGCGTTACTCCCATGTTATGCACCTGGTTACCCACGTGCAGGGCAGGCTGAGGCATGACATGGATGCCCTGGATGCGTTGAGGGCCTGCTTTCCTGCCGGCACGGTATCCGGTGCCCCGAAAATCCGGGCTATGGAGATAATCGCTGAGGTTGAGCCGGAGAAAAGGGGACCCTATGCCGGAGCCGCCGGCTACTTCTCGTTCTCAGGAAACATGGACATGGCGATAGCCATAAGAACCATGGTGATGACCGGAGGCATTGCCTATGTGCAGGCAGGGGGTGGAATTGTCTACGATAGCGTGCCCGAACGCGAGTATGAGGAGACCATGAATAAGGCACGGGCACTGCTAAAAGCTGTCAATCAGGCCGAGGGTAAAGCTTGATACCGGGGGGATGCCATGCTGTTACTGATTGATAATTATGATAGCTTTACCTACAACCTCTTCCAGTATCTCAGTGAGCTGGGTGAGAAGGTAGTAGTGGTGCGCAATGACAGGGTCACCCTTGAGGAAATAGCCCGGATGAAGCCCCGGCGGATAGTTATCTCCCCCGGCCCGTCAACGCCGCTGCAAGCCGGCATATCCAACGACGTTATCCGGCACTTCGGCCCCAGGCTACCGATACTCGGCGTCTGTCTGGGGCACCAGTGCGTCGGCTACAGCTATGGAGGCCTAATCGGGCAGGCTAAGAAGATTATGCACGGCAAGTCGTCACTGATACATCACAACGGCCAGGGGGTACTGGCCGGGATACCCAGCCCCTTCCCCGCCATCCGCTACCACTCGCTGGTGGTGCAGCGTGATAAGCTGCCGGACTGCCTGGAAGTTACCGCCTGGACGGATGACGATACCATTATGGGGCTGAGGCACCGCCAGCACCCGGTGGAGGGTGTCCAGTTCCACCCCGAGTCTTTTATGACCGAAGCGGGGAAGGACATATTGAGGAACTTTTTGCAATTGGATTAAGGTAAAATATTTTAGAACCTATCCCCCTGACCCCCTTCCCTTAGAAAGGGAAGGGGGAGAAAAGAAAGAGAGGGGCGAAGCCCCTCTCTAAAAACTCTTCCCGAATTAAGGAGAGGGATAATACAGGTAAGAGAATGAAAGAAGGCTGCTTCACTCCCTAAAGTTTCTCCTCTATAGGAAAGGAAGGGTGTTAGGAGAGTCAAAGAGAGGCGAAGCCTCTCTCTAAAATCATCTTCCCCCTCTCCTTCTCAAGGAGAGGGGGATACAGGGGGTGAGGTTCCTAAAACTGAGTATCAGTTCGGGGGTAAAAAATGATTAGAGAAGCAATCTCTTCTTTAGTATCCGGGCAGTCGCTGGCTGCTGAGGAAACAGCCCGGGTTATGGAAGAGATAATGCAGGGCGAGGCTACCCCGGCCCAGTTCGGTGCCTTTGTCACCGCACTCAGGCTCAAGGGAGAAACGGTAGATGAAATTGTGGGCCTGGCGAAGACCATGCGGTCTAAAGCCGTACCAATAATTTTTGATGAGCCTTTAGTGGATACCTGCGGCACCGGTGGTGATGGCTCCCACACCTTCAACATCTCCACCG
>CAZEBT010000072.1:0-7350 GCA_964510485.1 uncultured Dehalococcoidales bacterium
CCCCTCTTTCTAATATCTTTCCCCCTTCCCCTTTGTAAGGGGAAGGGGGATAAAGGGGGATGGGGTTAACAAATATTGATGACCCAAAAGGGAGTCAACCAGAACCGTGCTCCGCGGTTCTTCGGCGCTGCGGGGTATGCTATTTTACACCCCTGTCAAATGGCTTGGGGAATTACCGCCAGTTTGTATCGGGTAGGCGGTAGTGTTACCATATGAGCTATGGAACAGAGACTGAAGAAGGCACTCTCGCAGAGACAGAAGCTTCATATTGACGATGACAGACGGGTGCAATCGGCGGTTCTGATACCTGTTTACCGGAGGCAGGGGCAGTACTACATCCTGTTCATCCAGAGGACGGAGAGGGTGAAGGACCATAAGGGGCAGATAGCCTTCCCCGGGGGTGCCTACGAGGAGCAGGATGGAACACTGGTCAATACTGCCCTGCGTGAGGCTGCCGAGGAAATAGGTTTGAGGGCAGGCGATATCGAGATACTGGGTGAGCTGGATGATATACTCACTATAGGCACAAACTATATTATCTCACCCTTTGTGGCGGCTATTCCGTGGCCATATGATTTTGAAGTAGACCAGTGGGAGACCGAGGAAGTAATCGAAGTCCCGATTTCAGCCCTTCTGGATGAGGGCTGTCTGAGTCAGGGGACAGATATTTTAGAAGGCAAGGCAATCAATACGTATTTCTATCACTATCATGGTAGGGTAATCTGGGGCGCCACTGCCAGGATATTGAAGCAGTTCCTGGATATTGTCGCTCGTATCATTGGAGAGAAGTAGAGCCGGCTGCTGGCTCTGGTTTTGTCTCCGGTCCTTCCGGCAATTCTGTTACTGGTGAAGGCTTTGCTGTTATGCAGCCACCGGGACGCCCGATACCCACTATAATACCTTGTGCTATCCGAAATAATCTTGCTATAATAGGGACTACCTCAGGCTGGACTTGCTACCTGCCACTATATATAAGGACCGGGCAGAACAGGCCTGGTGGGGAGTTCGGGGTAGCCGATAAAATCTGAGGCTATTGTCGGGGAAGGGGTATTTTGTCTGAGATAGAGAGGCTTATCGGGGAGAAGCTGGAACCGGTATATAAAGCCCACTACGCAGTCTGGGTCTACTGGTGGCCGTTGTGGAGGAGCCTGTTTAGCGGGCAAAAAATACTGCAGAAGTGGCAGAATTTTGAACTGGTCAAGGAGGGACACACCTTTTTGGACTACGGCTGTGGCACCGGCTTCTTTACCTACGTTGCAGCCAGGACAGTAGGTGAGGGGGGCAGGGTATATGCCCTCGACCGCTTCCCCCGTCAGCTGGAGATAGTGGCAAAGAGACTGGCAAAGAAAGGGTTGACCAACATAGAAACGATACTCTCGGATGGTAAAACGGGCTTACCGGATGAATGCATTGACGTAGCCTGGATGTGTGATGTCCTTCATGAGGTTCAACAAAGACGGGCAGTACTGGAGGAATTACACAGGGTCTTGAAAAAGGACGGAGTCCTGGCGGTATACGATGGCATGAAGGACAAGGTTTTGAGCCATACTGAAGGTCTGTTTGCCCTGAATAGGAAGGAAGATAAGTTGCTCACGTTCATTAAATAAGGTAGACATAACTATGGAGAAAGAGGTCAAGAAGTACTGGTCAAGGAAAGAGATTGCTGTAGGTACCCTGGCAATACTGGCTACCATTGGCCTCTGTGCTGCGGGCATTTACTACAAGAATGAGATAATGAGCACGACGTATCTGGAGAGATTCGGCCTTCTGGGTGTGGTCATTGTCTCCTTTGTTGCCGGCAGCACCTTCAGCGTCACGGCGATACCGGTCCCCTACTGGCTGGTGGTTTTCACCATGCCAAGCATACTAGCTGCTGAATGGGGGGGGTTGGCTCCGGTATGGGTGGGACTGACCTCGGCACTTGGCGCTAGTTTGGGTCAATTAATTACATTCATGATTGGTTATGGGAGTAGGAGTATTTCAGAAAGGGTCACCAGTAAGATTAACAGCCGCCTCTATGATAGAGCCATGAACTGGGCACAGCGGCATGGTTCCTGGGCTGTCTTTATCATGTCGGCTGTAGTCAATCCCCTGCACCTGCCGATGACAATTGCTATCGCCGCACTTGGCTACCCCCCGCACAAGTTTTTTCTCTTCTGCTTCCTGGGGGTAGCCTTAAAGAGCCTGGTAATCGCCTTCTGTGGCTATTACGGTCTGACCTTCCTATTCTCGTGGCTGGAGGTGTAGAAGGAACATGCCGGTTTTATCGTCGGTAATACTGGGGCTGTTTGTCGTGGTGGGTGGCTGGCAACTGGTTGTCTGGCTGGGTGAAACACGGGACAAGAACGGGAAATACCGAGCAGCCAGAACCTATGCTCTGGAGAAGAAAAAACCGCTCCTTGTAGTTGGCGGACCATGGGGTAGTAAGCGTGCCCGTCACTGGCTTAACAAGCCGGCACATGGTGAGGGTGATGTCTGTGTGGATATTGACCGCCGGGCAATCTACAGGCACCCGTGTGGGGTGATTGCCAGTGTTACCCATATTCCGTTCTCGGATAAGACCTTTGGGGCTGTCTTCGCCAGTCACATGCTGGAGCACCTGCCGACGACCAGTGATGCCAGGCAGGCACTGGATGAACTGAACAGGGTAGCCGAAAACGTCTTCCTCGTCTATCCCTCCAGGCAGTCCATCGCCGGCTGGGTTATAGCTGACCATCACCTGTGGGTCTGGCAAAAGGGTGGCAGGACATACCTCAAGCAGAGGGGCATAAAAGGGAGCGAGGAGGAATATCACCGTTGAATAAGGGCGAAGAGATGGGAGATAAGGAACTGGCTTCACAAAATCAACCGGTTTCAGATGAAGAGGTCAGCCGTCTGGCCCGGCAACTTTTTGGTGATAACGCTAAAAAGGCTGCTGGCTTTGTCAAACGGCTCCGGGATACCTGTGACCGGGTTAAGGATAAAGACTTTCTCCTTATTCATAACCCCGGTGGCTGGGGGTGCACACCGCTGGAGGACTGCCTGCAGTGGGAGAGGAGTGTCGTTGAAGGGGTAGGTGCCACCATGGAACAGATGGGGCATAGCTGGCTGCTAACTCAGCACTTTCGCAGTGGCAATAGCTGGTGGGCGCACATACGAGACACGGTAAAGGAGGCACGCTTCTTCTTTGGGGGCAAATCTCGTGAAGCGGAAATCATGGCAGCCGAGCTGGGGTTTATCGCCCAGCATATGAAGAACCTCAGGGTGGTATTGGTGGCAGCCAGCCAGGGGGCCGCCTTCAGCAACGCAGTAATGCGGCAGCTGGGGGAGTATCCGCAGGTTTACAGCATTGAACTGGGAATCTTTTTCCGGCATATGTCCCGGCGGGTAATTACAGACAGGACGCTGGCCATAGATAGTAACGGGCTGATGCCCGACCCGATGTCACACCGGAATCTATGGGCCGGCTTCAAGGCATACATCACGGCTCCTTTCCGGTGGGTCAAATATCAGTTACAGGGGAGACCGGAGAAATTTACCTACTGCGTTAACGCTCAGGGGCATGATTATAGCTGGGAGTACCCCAAGGTTCGGCAACAGATTACGGATTTCTTGACCGCTAAATTTGGTACCGGAAGCAAGCAGGGGGGAGGTGCATCATGAGGCAGGAGAGATTTACTGAGCAGGCGTGGGATGCGATAACCACGTCTCAGCAACTGGTCGGGGAGTTTCGTCATAACCAGTGGGATGTTGAACATATACTCTTTGCCCTGCTCATGCAGGAAAAGGGCCTGGTTGGTGAGATACTGAGGGACCTCGGTGTTGATGTTGAGCAGGTGAAGCGGGGTGTAGAGGCTGCACTGGAGAAAATGCCCAAGGTTGCTTATGAGACGGGGCAGATATATGCTACCCCGCGTATTCAGACGCTCTTCACAATGGCTGATGCTGAGGTGAGAAGGCTCCAGGATGAGTTAATCGCCACGGAGCACCTGCTGATTGCCATCGCCAGTGAAGAGAAGGGCGAGGCAGCCAGTATCCTGCAGCGCTTCGGTATTGACCGGGAAAAGGTCTATGCTGCCCTGCAGAAGCTCAGGGGAGGGCACCGGGTTACTGATGCCAGGGCGGAGAGTAAGTACCGTTCCCTTGAGAAATACGGTCGTGACCTCACTGAGTTAGCCCGCCAGGGTAAGCTTGACCCGGTTATTGGCCGGGAGGACGCGATAAAACGGGTAATGCAGATACTTACCCGGCGAACAAAGAATAACCCGGTAATTGTTGGTGAAGCCGGAGTGGGCAAGACTGCCATTGCCGAGGGGCTGGCACAGAAGATTGCCGCTGATGATGTACCCGACTCTCTGAAGCAGCACAAGGTGGTGGCGCTGGATATGGGGGCACTGGTAGCCGGGACTAAATTCCGCGGCGAGTTTGAGGAGCGGCTTAAGGCAGTGATGGACGAGATTCGGCAGGCGGAGGGCGAGGTAATACTGTTTATTGATGAGATTCATACCGTAGTCGGTGCCGGCGCGGCTGAAGGCGCTATTGACGCCAGCAATATGCTCAAGCCGGCGCTGGCTCACGGGGAGTTGCAGTGTATCGGTGCCACTACTATTGATGAATACCGCAAATTCATTGAAAAGGATAAGGCTCTGGAGCGCCGCCTCCAGCCGGTGTTTCTCGGCGAGCCTAGTGTTGAGGCTACTATTGAGATGCTCCGTGGGCTGCGCCCCAGGTATGAGGCACACCACAAGATAAAGATTGACGACCAGGCTTTAGAGGCAGCGGCTAGATTGAGCCAGCGTTATATTTCGGATAGATACCTGCCCGATAAGGCGATTGACCTGATTGATGAGGCTGCCAGTAAGCTGCGTATTGATACTGAAGGCGCACCACCCGAAGTCAAGTCTCTTGAGCAGCGTATCAAGCAGTTGACCAATGAGGAGGAGGCTGCCTCGCAGCGGCAGGAGTATGAACACGCTGCTCAGCTCAGGTCGGAGAGGCTGCGTCTGGAGGAGGAGTACAACCAGGCCAAGGATGAATGGCTTCAGCAGGAGAAGATTGGCGAGGTGGTAACCGAGGAGCATATTGCTGATTTAATCTCCAAGTGGACCGGTATTCCGGTATCGCAGATGCTGGAGGGCGAAGCGGAGAAGCTGCTTCATATGGAGGAGCGGATTCATGAGAGACTGGTTAACCAGGAGGAGGCGGTCGGGGTTATTTCCGAGGCTATCCGCAGAAGCCGGGCTGGGCTTAAGGACCCGAGGCGACCTATTGGCAGCTTTATGTTCCTGGGCCCGACGGGTGTCGGTAAAACCGAGCTGGCGCGCAGCCTGGCTCACTTCCTGTTTGATGATGAGAACGCGATGGTCAGACTGGATATGTCAGAGTACCAGGAGAAGCATACCGTATCGCGTCTTGTCGGTGCCCCGCCGGGCTATATAGGTTTTGAGGAGGGGGGACAGCTCACTGAAGCGGTAAGGCGGCGTCCCTACCGGGTAATCCTTCTGGATGAAATTGAAAAGGCGCACCCCGAGGTATTCAATACCCTGCTGCAGGTGCTTGATGATGGGCGGATGACGGACGGTCACGGAAGGACGGTAGATTTTAAGAATACCGTCATAATTATGACCAGTAATGCTGGCGCTGAACTTATTAAGCGCGAGGCGGCAATTGGTTTTGCCACCAGAAAGGATGAAGCCGGGGCCCGGAAGCAGGGCTACGAGGACATGAAAGAAAGGTTGATGAACGAGGTAAAGAAGACCTTCCGCCCTGAATTCATCAACCGGCTGGATGAGATAGTAGTTTTCCATGAACTTACCGAGGAACAGCTAAGAAATATCGTTGAATTAATGGTCGAGGACTTAGAGGAGCGATTGGCTGAGCGTAGCCTCGGCGTGGAGTTGACTGACGGGGCTAAATCGTGGCTGGCAAAGGAGGGTTACGACCCCTTATTCGGGGCACGACCTCTGAGGCGGGCCATAGAGCGCTATGTGGAGAATCCCCTGTCAACCAAGGTGCTCAGCGGGGAGCTGAAACCCGGCGATGTGGTCGTTGTTGATGTGGGTGATGATGGCTTGACCTTTACGTCAAAAGTGGCTAAGGCGGCTGAGTAAGTAGTAAAATATGTTGATGGGGCTGTAGCTCAATTGGGAGAGCGTCTGAATGGCATTCAGAAGGTAGGGGGTTCGAATCCCCCCAGCTCCACCATCAGCACCTCTCTTATGCCATTGCGAGGCACCCTGAATGAAGTGAAGGGACACCGAAGCAATCTATGGGGAAGCGAGATTGTCACGCCTTATCCTCGTTCGGCTCGGAGTTCCGGCTCGCAATGACGAGAAAAGGTGGAAATGTGTCCCTAATTATATGAACGAGAAAACATACTTGACAAACACCACACAATAGTGGTATAGTTAATCTGGATTAATATGCCTCATAAGGTTTCTATCCTTATTTCATATTCCATTACAAGCCTCAGCTTCTGCATTGGAATTCGTCCACGTTGATGCATGGATTTTGCGTGTCTGCTTAAGGCGTAGTTTTAGAGGTGGTATTTATGTCTTTAGGTCACACTGAAGGGAGCCTGTCACCCGTTTACAGAAAATCTTATGCCAAATTGCCCCAGATACTAGAGGTACCCAACCTGATTGAAGTTCAGCTAAACTCCTTCCGCTGGTTTCAGGAAGAGGGACTAAGGCAGGTACTGGAGGAGGTATCTCCCATCAAGGACTTCACCGGGAACCGGCTGGTGCTCAGCTTTGCAAGCTATGAGTTCCGCGAACCCCGTCACTCAGAACAAGAGTGCCGCCAGCGTGACCTGACCTACTCGACCCCCCTCTATATTAAGGCACAGTTGCTCATCAAAGCCACGGGAGAAATCAAGGAGCAAGACCTGTTTCTCGGTGACATCCCCCAGATGACAGCCAAAGGCACGTTTATTACCAGTGGCGCTGAGCGCGTGGTAGTAAGCCAGTTGCTCCGTTCTCCCGGTGTCTATTTTACTGTTGAAGAGGACCCCTCCAGTGGTTTCGGGTTATGCCACGCCAAGCTAATATCCAACCGTGGTGCCTGGCTGGAGTTCGACACGAACAGCTCGAATGTAATCTCAGCCAAGATAAATGGTAAACGAAAGATTCCTGTCACTACGCTGCTACGTGCTATCGGCTACAGTAATGATGAGGAAATACTAGGCATGTTCTCTCAAGAGGATAGCGTGCCGGAGCGCCAGTTTATCAGGTCAACTATAGAGCGTGACCCCCTGGTCAGGGACCAGTCCGAGGCTCTGATTGATATCTATAAAAAACTACGCCCCGGGGACCCGCCCAACGTTGAAAACGCCAAAAAGTTAATAGATAACCAGCTCTTTAATTCTCAGCA
>CAZEBT010000073.1:0-7298 GCA_964510485.1 uncultured Dehalococcoidales bacterium
GCCATATCCCTTACATTGCGGACCAGGCGGATGGGAACAGGGCTTTGCCTCGTGGCAGCTTCCAGTTCATCATCGTGGGGATTGCTTGCCCCAATGACAACGGTTGCTTCCAGACCGGCAATATCTATCCTCTGAAGCGCCTGAATCACTTTAAGCGTGTGATTCGCCGGGTCACCGCCACCCAGTGTCACCAGCACCCGTCGTGCTACCTCTGGAATCTCACACTTCCAACCCTTCCAGGCTAGAAACTGCCGCCTGAGTAGAGCGTAATGCGTGCCCAGCAGCAAATGCGTGTAGGGTTCGCAGGAGTAACGTAATTGCTCGGCGTGCAGGTTCTGGTTTAGCAAAATGTCGGCGTAGTAGTGTTTAAGATGGGCGACATCATCTATGACAAGCAGCCGATGTTTCGTCTCCCTCACCTGCTGCTGGTAGGCTTCGTCAAAGTGGTAGCCGTCCAGGACTACCCAGGCGTCGGGATAAGCTGCCAGAATATCTCTGGTATGGTCCCAGTCGCTGGCATCAGGATGGGGCTCAGCCAGTATATGGGTATCAAACTCCTCCTCACGGAGTTGTTGTAGCAAGCCCTCCTCCTGACAGGCAGTGATGAAATTTACCTCACCGCCAGCATCCTTCCAGCCTTGTGCTAATGCCAGACAACGCATCAGATGCCCTGTGCCCAGCCGGGTGCTGGCGTCAACCCTTATAATTAGCCTCTCCATTTTACAAACCCTGAGCCACCCCTGAATTTACTAGGTCAGGCGCTGAAATCCAGAATGCGCTACTGGCCCCTTCAAGAGCCTCTCCACCTCGCCTCTTTCAATTGCCCTGGCGAGAAAAGCAAAGGTGTCATCTAGAGCCTTTAGGTAGCCTTCAATATGATGGTCTTGATGAGCATAGGAAGCATAGAAGGCATCTACAGCAAGAAAACCCTTTTGCAGCATCTCTTGAGTAAATAGGGTGCGGATAGCCTGACTATTTTCATAGGTGAAGGAGAAGTGCCCTAATGGGGGTATCCCGCTAACGCTAATCTTCAGACCATGCCGGTCGGCAGCTAGTTTCCAGCCGGATTGAACCCTTTTACCAGCTGCAATTAGATGCTCGGAAGCATTACAGAGATGGTGCTTACGAATTGTCGCCAGAGCCGCGGTTGGGCCTATTCTCTCGGTCCAGTAGGTGCTGCTTATGAAGCTATCTTGGGCAGCCTGCATAACATCACTAATACCGATGACTGCCGCCATGGGGTAGCCGTTGCTCATTGCCTTGGCGAACACTGCGATATCGGGTGTAACCCGGTATAAAAGATGGGCTCCTCCGGTGGTTAAGCGCCATCCAGAGGAGACCTCATCAAAGATTAACACAGCCTTTATGCTGGTAGCGATTCCTCTAACCTCTTCCAGGAAGCCGGGGTTCGGCTCATAATTCCTTATCGGTTCTATAACAATTGTCGCAATCTCACCTCTATGTTGTGTTACGGCTGCCTTCAGTTCATCAATCTCATTGTAGCGAAAGGCAACCGCCGTGTTTCTCAGGCAGCGGGGTACACCGGCAGGCTCCAGGCCGGGAAGTAGATGGCCGTCAAGGGCGTCTTCATCCCCCAGGTTAGCTGCCAGATACCAGTCATACCACCCGTGATACCCGCAGAAAATAACCTTGTCCTTTTTCGTTCTGGCACGCGCGATGCGGATAGCAATCGCCATTGCTTCTCCCCCCGTGCGCGAGTAGCGAACCATGTCGGCCCACGGATGAAGCTCGCAGAGCAGGTCGGCTAACTCCACTTCTTCAGGGCAGTTCAGGGTGCACATTGTCCCGGAGTCAATGGCGGTGCGCACAGCACTATCCACATCAGGGTCAGCATACCCCAGAACGCAGGCACCAATCCCCATATAGCTCATGTCAATATACTTATTGTCATCAAGGTCCCAGACCTCAACACCCTTAGCCCTGGAGTAGTAGCTGGGCCACTGCTCCGGCAAGAGGAGCTCAGGGCGTTTTGAGAATAACTGGGTGCCGCCGGGGATTCGCTGGCGTGCTTGAGCATAGAGCTTCTGACCCGTTTTAGCCATATGTCACCCCTGCTTTCCTGATGGCCACAGCCTTTCTGGCTCGACGTAGGGTGAAACCAGTGCCTGCAGCTCCGGGTGGCCATCAATGAATTCAATGATTTCGTCTAGCGGCAGCCTTGGAGCTTTGTGTTTCAGGTGAGCATAGACACGTCGGCAGAGCACCAAATCCTCTGGATAATCAACGGTCAGACGCAGGTCAAGCCGTTCCAGCTGGGAGGGAATTGGCAAGACCTCAACCCTGAAATCATCATAATGTTCTCGTACATACAGGCTGCAGAACTCCGACCGGTGTCTTTCGTCACCAAGTTCGTGGGACTGCTCCAGGGCTTCCAGGGTGTAGATTTCGAAGTGACAACCCGCGGGCAGACCGTCAATCGTGGTAACGTCGTTACCATTCTTTACATGCTGCTCCCATGCTTCGTCAATCTTGTCGTAGTAGAAGAAGGGTGACTCGGTGGTGACGCGAAATATATCCGTACCCTGAGCCTTACGCCCACATTGTATTAAGCGATACAACACGTCCCTTTCGTCACCTGTAATGTAGTCTATTCCCCTTCTCTGCGCAAAGTCGATAAATGGCAAATTTGCGGCACCTTCAGCAACGCCCAGGACAATCGCCTGAATTGACGGAAGTGTCTGGGTCAGGCTCACCATGTGGTCCAGAATAGTAACCCCCTTTTCAGTATCCAGGTTCTGTAAGGGCTTGCCATACAACCGGCTTCCCTGCATCCGGCAGGCAAGGGCTGCAATCAGTCTTCTCATGAGAGCATTCCCTCTACAATCTGCTGATCAGGCTGGACATTAACCGCCAGTTTGCGACCGGCTACCTGTTCGACACGAGAGAAGGAAGAAGGGTCAACAACCGATACCCGCTTCAAAGACAGGGCCTCTGGAGTGACCACCTCGCTCTTCTTCAACTCTCTGTTGGCTACAACGACCTTTCCGGTCTTTTTGCGATATTCCTGCTCTGCTGCCGTCAGTTCCAGCTCCTCCGTTCCCAGCGCGTTCTCCAGGTGCCTGATTCTCTGGACAAACATGCGGAAATTATCAGTGGACAGGGACGAAACATAGTCTTCAAGCTGTAACGAGCGGTCCAGGCTGATGTGCTTTTCAATGCAGTCAATACCCAGCGGGAGTACCATCAGGGCCAGGGTCATTGCATCATCGCTGCCGCCATCCGAGTGGTCCATAAAACCGAACCGATGGCCTGGGAAGCGTTCTTGCAGGGCTTTAAGCCGGAGAAGGTTGTTGAATTCTACAGGCGTCGGCTCAGCCTGGAATCCATACATAAGAAATACCTGCTGGTTGGTAGCAATCTGATGGAGAGCCAGAAAGTCTTCCAGTTCTGCCACCGAGATTCCGCCTAACGAAATAAACACCCGCGGCATCATATCAAGAGCCGAGCGTACCAATCTTGTGTTAAAGAAGTCCGAGGCGTGAATCTTGACACCATCAGCGCCTAAATCAACGGCTTCGCGCAGGCTCCGCTCACCATAGACATCCAGATAGAACCGCAATCCCCCTGCCTTTGCTTCTCTGGCTAATGCTCGCCACACGTCCAGAGGCATCTCCAGGCTGCGAAACAGGTCATAATGCTGATAATCAGGGGTAGATATTTCATCGGCGTATATCATCTGCAATTTGACCGCATCAGCCCCGGCGCGTGCTGCCCCTCGCACCAATAAACGCCCCAGCGTGGCATCACCTTCATATCCCTGTGCAACCTCGGCAATAATTTCCACTGGCACCTTTAGCTCCCCTCGGGGTTGACTTGCAACTTTTCCCTCGTTATACCCATTATCACCCGGTTATGGTACTTTCCATACCTGTAGAGTTCATTCTTAAGCTCCCCTTCAACCTCAAACCCTGCTTTTTGATAGGCTCGTATTGCTGATTGGTGACCAGCGTAAACTCCAAGCCATACCCGATGCAAATTAAGCCTGCCAAAGGCATATTGAACCATCAACCTGGTTGCCTCAGTGCCATAGTCTTTGTCCCAGAACTGTTTATCACCAATCATAATGCCCAGATTTGCCATCCTGCTAATCCAGTCAATGTCGTTCAAGGCTATGTTCCCGATATGTTTTTCGGCCCCTTTATCAACTATGGCGAGAATTACGTGGTTGGGACTGGTTGTCATGCGGTGATAATATTCCTCCAGTTTCTCCATATTGCTGGGGAAGGTCCCGGTAGTCATGTACTCGGTTACCTCAGGGTCGTTAATCCAGCAGAGGTAGTCCTCGTTGATGTCAGACCTTTCCAGCGCTCTTAGGTATAGCTTTTGTCCCATGATAAAAGGGTGTTTCATAGCTGCCTACTCCTTATTTTCAATAATAACGACTTTCCCGGTTCTGGCTGACTCCCTGGCGGCGAGAGCTATCTCCAGAACCCGCTTGCCTGCCATGATATCCTGGGCCGGTTTCGTTTTCCCCTGAAGGCACTGGATAAAATGCCTCATCTCCTCAACATACATCTGGTTGCTATCATAACCCGGCTCTTCGGGGAGTACCTGCCACTCCTTTGTCCCGGTTGAATATATTTTAACCTGTTTGTCACTATAATCCCACAGGATTGTCCCCTCTTCACCTATGAGCTGGCAGGAACGACTGTAGGAGCGCTGGATATAGTCCAGGTGGGCCTCGGCAATAGCCCCAGATTCAAAGCAGAGCAGTATCTCCGCCAGGTCTTCCGTATCTATCTCCAGGCTGCTGAGCTTGTCCGCAAAGCAAAAGACCTGTTCCACCCTGCCAAGAAACCAGGAGAGGTAGTCAATCTCGTGCACCCCGTCCAGAATGCTCCCTCCCCCCAGAGAGTGATTGGCGCTGTACCCCTGCCGATAGTCTTCCCCGGGGTGCCAGTCAGGGAGGTATTGCCCCGACTGCGCTCTAGCGCAGAGCACCCTGCCGATGCTCTTGTTCTCCAGTAACTGTTTCATCCTGGCTATGCCGGGGTGAAACCGCATATTGCAGCCGACCAGGGTTACCAGGTTCTTCTGAGCCACGATTTCGACCAGCTCGTCAATGCTGTCCCGAGAGTGTGATAGGGGTTTTTCAATGAACAGGTGGCAGCCGCTCTGCGCCGCCAGTAGGGCGGGGGGTATATGCGAACTGGTCGGAGTGCAGACCAGGGCAACATCAGGCTTTTCGGCTAGAGCCTCTTCCAGCCTGTTGTATGCCTTAACCCGGTACTCTTGCTCCACCGCATGGCAGCGCTCACGCTGGACATCCTGACCGATTATATCCCCGGCCCCCAGAGCCTTCAGGTTACGAATATGCCTCTTGCCGATAGAGCCAAGCCCTACCACTAGTATCAGCATTCCTGACCACCGCCCTATAATTTGCTTTTCACTGTCCACCGGGGCTCCCCATCAATAATGTGAGGAGAGCGCATCTCATGCCCCGGAACGTTTCTTTGAATAATAGGTAATAACTCTACCCACAGCCTCAATCACAGCCTCAACATCTTCATCACTCATCCTGGGGAAAACGGGTAGAGTGATAGCCCTCTCATAGTATCTCTCTGCCCTGGGGTAGTCGCCCTGCTTATAGCCGAATTCCCTCTGGTAGAAGGGATGGAGGTGTACCGGAATATAGTGGACATTTACCCCGATATTCTCCGCTCTGAGCGCCTCATAAATTTCCCGCCTGCCCGCTTTCAATTTCTCCAGCCTCAGCTGAATCACGTAAATATGATAGGCCGCTTTTACATTCTCTTTTTCCACAGGGGTTATAATTTCCGCCATCTCAGCAAACTCCTGGGTATACCTTTCGGCAATCTCCCTTCTCCTCCGGACAAAGCTGTCAAGCTTGTTCATCTGGCTTAGCCCCAGGGCACACTGGAAGTCAGTTAGCCTGAAGTTATGGCCCAGACTGTCTATCTGGTAATACCACGAGTCCCTGTCCCGGCTATCTCTTACTATGCCGTGGTGCCTGAAGATTAGAAGCTTTTCGTAGAATTCCGGGTTGTCAGTCAGGACCATACCCCCCTCACCGGTGGTGATATGCTTCACCGGGTGGAAGCTAAGGATGGTCATGTCAGAGAGACCGCCGACCCGCTGCCCTTTATATTCAGCGCCTAAAGCATGGGCGGCATCCTCAATTACGATTATGCCCCGTTCCTTGGCTATGGCTTTTATCTCATCCAGGTCAGCCGGGTGACCGGCGAAATCTACCGGCAGAATCGCCCTGGTTCTGGCTGACAGCCTGTTCCGGATTTCACCAGGGTCAATATTCAGGGTATCCTCCTGTATGTCAGCGAATACTGGCTTGCCACCGCAGTAGACTATGGCACTGGCTGTGGCTGCGAAGGTATTGGTGGTGGTTATCGCCTCGTCACCCCCGGTAATCCCGGCAGCGGCACAGGCAGCATGCAGCGCCGCAGTACCACTGGAAACAGCCACGGCGTATTTAGCCCCGCAATATTCGGCCACCCTCCTTTCAAATTCATCAACCCTGGCACCCTGGGTAATCCAGTCGCTCTTGAGCACGGCGACCACAGAGTCAATGTCGTCGTCGTCAATCCACTGGTGTCCGTAGGGTATAAACCTCTTAGCCGTGCTGCTACCGTCTACCCCCTGACGGGAGCCTTCCAGTTCCCTGAACCAGGCTATGCCATCCTGAACACCGAGGAGCCTGGTGTCTATCGCTCCGGATACCCTGGTACTATCAAGGGACGGGTCTCTGGGGCGGGGTACTCCTGACCCGGCCTCAGCAATTGAAGAGGGTTCAATACAGTCTTCATCCAGCCCGAAGGCTCGGGCAAGCTCCCGGCCAAAGGCGTATTTACTGCACCTTTCACCCCCACCCACATGGTATATGCCACTGAGGTCCCGGCGGTACACTGCCAGCAGTGCTTCTACCAGGTTATTCACCAATATCGGCGTAAAGAAGGCATCGCTCCACATCTTGAGCCTTCTCCCCCCTCTCAGGCTATCAACAACCCACTCAGCCAGGCCCTTCCTGCCGTGCAGTCCCCACCCGTAGAAAGCGGTCCTCAAGATAATGCTATCCGGCAACCAGTGCTGCACCCTCTCTTCACCGGCCAGCTTGGTCCTGGCATAGACAGTGAGTGGGTTCGGGACATCCTCCTCAGTATACATCCCCTTCTTACCATCAAAGACGGAATCGGTGGAGATATAAATCAATTTAGCGGCAGCCTCCCTTGCCGCCAGAGCCACAGCCTCCGTGCCGTCCACATTCAGCACCCGGGCCTCGTCCTCATGTCCCTCACAGTAAT
>CAZEBT010000074.1:0-7242 GCA_964510485.1 uncultured Dehalococcoidales bacterium
AGGGGAAGGGGGAAAGATATTAGAAAGAGGGGCGAAGCCCCTCTTAAACTCCCTGTATTCGCCGGAGTTTTACTTTGACTCCCCTTTCACAGGGGACAAAATGGGCTAGAAACCAAAATCAACCATTCCCGAGCAGTACCCAGAGCATGGGTACTTGACAATTTACTGTTTGTCTGCCTATAATAAAAAGAAACCCCTTCGTGATTCTCCAAGCCCTTCTGGATAGACCCGGCGCAGAGTCGTTTTTAGCCTTAAAGTTTAGTTTTCCTGTATGTCAAAGTATATCTTTGTTACTGGTGGTGTTGTTAGTTCCGTTGGCAAGGGTATTACTGTCGCCTCAATAGGCACTATTCTGAAGAGTCGTCAAATCACCGTGTCTGTGCAGAAGCTGGACCCATATCTCAATGTTGACCCGGGGACAATGTCTCCCTACCAGCACGGTGAGGTATTTGTTACCCAGGATGGTGCCGAGACAGACCTTGACCTGGGAAACTACGAGCGTTTCATTGATATTAACCTTACCACTGAATCCAATGTTACCTCGGGCCAAATCTATAGCTCGGTTATCGCCAAGGAGAGGCGGGGCGATTTCCTGGGTGGCACTATCCAGGTGGTACCTCACGTTACAACGGAGATAAAGGAACAGTTCATAAGGTTAGTCCAGCGGTCCCAGACGGAGGTGGCTATCATAGAAGTAGGTGGTACTGTGGGTGATATCGAAGGGCAACCGTTTCTTGAAGCCATAAGGCAGATGAGAAATGATGTCGGGCGGGATAATGTGCTCTATATTCATGTTACCCTTCTCCCCTACCTTACCTCCACCAAGGAGCTGAAGACCAAGCCAACCCAGCACAGTATTAACGAGCTGCGCCGCATTGGTATTCAGCCTGATATTATCATATGCCGCAGTGACTACCCCATCTCAGAGGGGATAAGGGATAAGATATCGCTGTTCTGTGATGTTGAAAAGCAGGCGGTTGTCCCCCTGCTCACGGTACCTACCATCTACGAGGTACCACTGGTCCTGGAGGAGGAAGGTCTGGGGCAATTAGTTGTGGATAAGCTTGGGCTGAAAGCGCCCCGGGCTGACCTGAGTGAGTGGCAGGGGCTGGTCACGCACCTTAAGGAACCCCGTGAGCCGGTTAACATCGCCCTGGTGGGCAAATACGTAGAATTACAGGATGCCTACTTCTCCGTCCGTGAAGCCCTGCACCACGCGGCTCTCTATCATAACCGTGAGATCAATCTTAGCTGGGTTCAATCTGAGTCTCTGGAAGAAGATAACGTGGATATTCTACTGCGCTCAGCTCAGGGCATTATAGTCCCCGGTGGTTTTGGGGTTAGAGGTATAGAAGGCATGATAAAGGCAGCCCGATACGCCCGAAATAATAGTATCCCTTACCTGGGGCTGTGCCTGGGAATGCAGGTTATGGTGATTGAGTTTGCCCGCTATACCCTGAACTCATCTGAGCCCAACTCCAGCGAGTTTGATGCCGACACCCCCTATCCGGTCATTGACCTCCTTCCTGGCCAGAGGGATATAGAGAACATGGGCAGCACCATGCGCCTGGGTAACTACCCGTGCAAACTGCTGGATGGCAGTATCGCGGCCACTGCCTACGGAGAGAACCTGGTTGATGAGCGGCATAGACACCGCTACGAGTTTAATAACAGGTTCCGTACCCAGCTACAGGAGGCGGGAATGATTTATAGCGGACTATCCCCTGACGGGGAGTTTGTAGAGCTCTGTGAGCTGGCTGACCACCCGTGGATGGTAGGTTGCCAGTTCCACCCTGAATTTCGCTCTCGCCCTGGCCGTCCTCACCCCCTGTTCGGCGATTTCATCGGTGTTGCCAAGGGTGTACTGCGGGAGGGAGCCCAGCCATCGCTGCCCTTCTCAGCCTAGCCTGGCGGGAAAATCAACACCTTGAGGTTGAAAAGCAAAGAGATAATTTGCATCCATAAGGCTTTGAGTTGCCCTTCGGGTTATATTGAGAGTTTACCAAGGAAGAGAGAACCAAGGGGGAGGCTAAGAAATGGACATTTCCCAACTGGAAAACAAGAGCAAAGACGAGTTGATTGAGCTCGCCAGGGAGATAGACGTCCCTAATTGTACCAGTCTGAACAAGCAGGACCTCATCATGCGCCTGCTCCAGGCGGATGCCGAGCAGCAGGGCAATATCTTCTGCGGCGGTATTCTGGAAACTATGAATGATGGCTATGGTTTTCTGAGGCAGAGCACCCTGCTGCCCAGCTCCTCTGATATATATGTCTCCCAGTCCCAGATACGGCGCTTCGGGCTGCGAAATGGGGACATGGTTGCCGGTCAGGGCAGGCCAGCCCGGGCAGGTGAGAAATACATCAGCCTGCTCCGTATTGAGGCGATTAACGATATTAACCCGGAGCTTTCCAAAAGCCGGCCCCATTTTGGCTCGCTGACCCCTACCTTCCCCGACAAACTGATTAACCTGGAGGTCCCCAAGGACAACCTGTCCACGCGCCTGTTAAACCTGATTGCCCCTATCGGCCGGGGGCAACGGGGCTTAATTGTATCACCACCGAAAGCCGGCAAGACAATCCTGCTCAAATCCATAGCCAACGCCGCCACCGTCAACTATCACGACATTCACCTGATGGTGTGCCTTATTGGTGAGCGACCGGAAGAGGTTACCGATATGAAGCGCTCCGTCAGGGGAGAGGTAATAAGCGCCACCTTTGATGAGCCGGTAGAGAACCACACGCGAGTCGCCGAGCTGGCACAGGAGAGAGCCAAGCGAATCGTAGAAAGCGGTAAGGACGTGCTGATATTGCTTGACGGTATTACCCGCCTCACGCGCTCGTATAACCTGGCCATGCCTTCGAGCGGGCGCACGCTCTCCGGTGGTATTGACCCATCGGCGCTTTACCCGGCCAAGCACTTCTTCGGTGCTGCCCGCAACACTGCCGAGGGTGGCAGCCTGACCATTATCGCCACCTGCCTGATTGATACCGGTAGCCGCATGGACGACCTGGTCTATGAGGAGTTTAAGGGGACGGGTAATATGGAAGTCCACCTCGACCGCCGGCTGGCTGAGCGCCGAATCTACCCGGCAATTGATATTGGGCGCAGTGGTACCAGACGAGAGGAGCTACTCCTCGACGAAGATACTCTAAAGCAGGTATGGCTGCTGCGGCGCATGGTAGGGATGATTTCCTCTGACTCGGTCAACTTCGCTGATACCACGCAGCGAGTCTTGGAACGGCTAAGCAAGACGGAAACCAACAAAGAGTTCCTGGACAACCTGAGTAAGGATGCCGAGTAGGGACATCCCCAGTCATTTAAGGGATTGATTATCACGGTCCGCTTACCAGGGCATAACCTCCTGGCGAGAGCTATTCCCCTTTTGCAGTATAATGTTAATATGATTACCGATAACCTGATAACCGACCAGTTGAACCAGCTACCGACCAGCCCCGGCGTTTATCTTTTCAAGGACAGCGAGGGGACTATTCTGTACGTCGGCAAGGCAGCCGACCTCCACCAGCGGGTAAGGTCATATTTCAGCGCCAGCCAGAAGCTCACGCCAAAACTGGAACGAATGGTAGCCCGGATTAACGACCTTGATTATTACGTTACCGGCTCGGAGCAGGAGGCACTCATACTGGAGTGCAACCTGATAAAGAGGCACCGCCCACACTACAACGTCCGGCTCAAGGATGATAAGGCTTTTCCCTACCTCAAGATAGACCTCAGTGAAGACTGGCCCAGGGTAGAGTTTACCCGGCGCCTGGAAGATGATGGAGCCCACTACTTTGGGCCATTTACCAGCGCCAAATCTGTGCGGCAGACGATGAAGGGGATAAGGAAAATTTTCCCGTTTCGCCCCTGTTCCAAAGCTATCACCGGCACCGATTCACGCCCCTGCCTTCAGTACCACCTTCACCGCTGTCTGGGGCCCTGTATCGGAGCCGTGAGCCGGGAGGAATACAATGAGGTTATGAAACAGGTAGTCCTCTTCCTTGAGGGGAAGCAGGAGAGGGTAATCCAGGAGCTTGACAGCAGGATGAGAGAGGCTGCCGAGGCGCTGAATTTTGAAAAGGCGGCGCTGATAAGGGACCAGGTCCAGGCTATAAAGAATATTATTGAAGAGCAAAGAGTCCACACCGCGGTAAGTGGCGAGCAGGATGTCATTGCCTTTGCTGACGAGAGAGACCAGACCTGCGTCCAGGTGTTCTTTATTCGTGGCGGCAAACTGATTGGGCGGGAGAGCTTTGTGCTGGAGGGCACCAGTGCTGAAGAGCCGCCCCAGATTATGTCCAGCTTTATTAAACAGTTCTACAGCTCAGCCCCCTACATACCGCCCTCCCTGCTGCTTCAGCACCCCGTAGAAGACGGGGCAACCGTTGAGGGCTGGCTGCAAAGCAAAAGGGGGGCCAGGGTCAATATTCAGGTGCCCAGCCGGGGCACTAAGAAACAACTGGTGCAAACAGTGGCTGAAAACGCCAGGCAGGGTCTACAGCAGATGAGGGTCAGGCAGTTAGCCACTCCTTCAGCGCTTACCGAGGCACTGGCTGAAACGGAAAGAGAGCTCTGCCTGCCCCACCCCCCCTGGCGTATAGAGGGCTACGATATCTCCAATATACAGGGGAGGGGGGCGGTTGGCAGTATGGTGGTCTTTGACAGGGGGAGGCCAAAACCAGCGCACTACCGGCGTTTCAGGATAAGGACGGTATCCGGGGCTAATGACTATGCCATGCTTCAGGAGGTGCTCCGGCGGAGGTTCAGGCGGGTCAGCACTAGAAACGGCGGCTCATCTACCCCGGACGCCTGGAGAACCCTGCCTGACCTTGTCCTTATTGACGGTGGTAAGGGACAGCTCAATGCTGCCCGGGCCGTGATGGAGGAGACGGGTGCTGGGTCTGTACCGGTTGCCAGCTTAGCCAAGGAAAACGAAGAGGTATTCATTCCCCGCCGGAAGGAGCCGATTGTCCTGCCCGGCAGTTCCCCCGGCCTTCAGTTGCTGCAGCGCGTCAGGGACGAGGCACACCGTTTTGCCCTGGGCTATCACCAGAGGGTGCGCCGGAGGGAAGCCTTTGGTTCCCGGCTTGATAGTATCCCCGGCATCGGCCCCAGGCGCAAGCGCAGTCTTCTGAAGCAGTTTGGCTCGGTGCGGGGTATCAGGGAGGCTTCCATAGAGGAGCTAGCCGCAACCACAGGTATGACGCAGAGCCTGGCGAAGAGAATAAAGGAGCTTTTGTAGTTCACCGGGAGGAGAAGTGCCTGCCAATCTACCACCAATGTACTTTGAGGCTGAGAAGAGGTTCCGGGCAGCCAAAGATACTCAGGAAAAGATTGCCGCCCTCGAGGATATGCTGGCGATTATGCCCAAACACAAGGGGACCGACCACCTGCGTGCCGAGCTGAGGAGAAGGATTGCCAAGCTGAGCCAGGCGACTGATAAGAAGGCGGCTACCCAGAGGACATCAATGGTTATTGAGAAAGAGGGTGCGGCTCAGGTGGTGGTAATCGGCACACCCAATGCAGGTAAATCGCAGCTGGTGTCCACCGTTACCAATGCCACTCCAACCGTAGCTGCCTACCCCTTTACCACACATACGGCTACCTCGGGAATGATGGAGTTTGAGAACATACAGATACAGTTAATTGATACCCCGCCGCTGTCATCACAGCCGGTAGATTTCTGGCTGCCCCACACGCTGCGGCGGGCTGATGCCCTGCTGATTGTAACCGACCTGAGCAATGCCCCGCTGGACCAGATGGAGGCTATCACCAGACAACTGGAGAGCATGAGAATAGCAATCGGTGAAGGCAGAACTGAAGATGAGCAGGGTATAATGCTAACCCGCATGAAGGCACTGGTTGTCGGCAACAAGACAGACCTGGATGTGGGCGGAGAGAACTATACGGCGCTGAGAGAGAGGCACGAGAAAGGGCTGCCGGTTATTGCCATCTCGGCGAGCAAAGGAACAGGGCTGGAGGAACTGAAGCTGGAACTCTTTCGGGTGCTTGATATTATTCGCGTGTATACCAAGACCCCGGGGCAGAAGCCAGACCTTGAAGACCCGATAATTCTTGACAGGGGTAGTACAATGGAAGATGCGGCTGCGGAAGTCCACAAGGACTTCCGCAAGAAGCTGAGATATGCCCGGGTTTGGGGCTCGGGGAAACACGATGGCGTAATGGTAAAGAAAGACCACGTTCTTGAGGACGGCGACCTGATAGAACTGCACATTTGAGCAGGAGGCAATAATGCCTGTGCGACCCAGCTGGCACGAAGACTACTGGAAGAAGCTTGATAAGAAGACGGCAGCCAAGATACGGACGACATGCCCGCGCTGCGGGAGTGCCAGCACCTACTATAACAGGCAGTACGGGGTCTGGCGCTGCGGTAAGTGCGAGCACTCTTTCACCGTAGAAGGGGTGAGTGATAAAGCACCGTTCTGGAAGCGCCTGTTTCGGAGAGGAGCCTAGATGAACATTCTGGTCACCAACGATGACGGCATTGATTCTCCCGGCCTGTGGGCACTGGCAGAGGCGGTGAGCCGGGTGGGGGAAACCCTGGTAGTAGCCCCTGACAAGCAGCAGAGCGGAGCCGGCACATCGGTGTCCCTGCATAGTAGGATGGGTATCGTGGAAGTGCCGAATTCTATTGAGGGGGTTCGTGCCTATGCCATCGGGGGCACCCCCAGCGACTGTGTAATCCTGGGGCTACGCCATCTGGCGCAGGAGCGCATTGGCCTTGTTGTCTCCGGTATTAACCTCGGTGCCAACGTGGGCAACGATATTCCCTATTCAGGCACTGTCATGGCAACACTACAGGGCTACTTTCGGAGGATACCGTCAATAGCGATTTCCCTGGTTTTGCAGAGCTGGGAAGAAGAGCCACGCTTTGATGTGGTTGCCAGGGTTGCCGAGCACCTGGCGCTGAGAGTGAGAGACGGTAAGATGCCGACCGGGGCTATTCTGAACGCCAACGTGCCCAACATCCCTCTGGAGAAAATCAGGGGCGTGGTTACCACCAGAACAGCCAACCGCGGGTATATCAGAGTGGCTGAGCTAGAGGGCAGCGATAGCGTGAGCTACAAAACGAGCATCAACAGGCCAGCCTCCGGCGACTTCCCCCACCAGGTTGCGGGGATGGAGCACCCTGTTGAGGAGGGGACCGATATCTGGGCGATTAATGAGGGGTTTATATCGGTAACCCCGCTGCATATTGATGTTACCCACCACAACCTGCTACC
>CAZEBT010000075.1:0-7234 GCA_964510485.1 uncultured Dehalococcoidales bacterium
CAGCTTCCCCTTTATTTTATAGTTTGCCTTTCACTCTGATGCCTCCTTAGCTTCTCTTGATTTCACCGGAGGCGGCTCTGACCTACCGCTGGAAGCATCCTGCTTCATTGCCTCTTCCCACTCACGTTCAAGGCACTCTAAATCCTCAAATTCTTCGTGTTCTATGGCAAAAAACTCTACGCCCAGCCTCATTCTGGCTCCTTCTATCGTCCTGCGCTACAGCCTGATGTCAGGTTGAAACAATTTCACACTCACTCACGCAATTGCGCAGTTACTCTTTCAAGTAGCTCCTCGTCCGTCTTTACCCCCCGCACATCCAGCCGGCTACTGCGAAAGGCCCGCACCATTGCCTCAATAAGCCTGGTCTTGCTTATTTTCTTACCACCGCTGAACTTCGCCGCTGAAGCCAGCCCCTCCAGGTAGGCATCCTCCTCACGCCGCAAAAACACGGACAGCTTAATCACCGGACTCGCCGGGGCTTCCACCGTCCCCCCCTTATCCGGTGCCGGCGGCCCGGTGCCAGTAAGGCGGTCCAGCGCCGTCCCGGCCCCGTAGGCGATTTCCTCAGTAACTCTTACCCTCTTCATTTCATCACCTCTTCTGTGAATAGTCGGTAGGCATTGGCTCCGTCAGACCTGGCGGCGTACGTCAGGATTGACTCCCCGGCCACCGGGGCCTCCTTGAAGCGAACACTGGCTGGAATTATGGTATCAAACACCCTTATCCTGTCGCCAAAGGCTCTGCGGGTGACCTCAATAACCTCCCGGCTGTGCAGTGTGCGCGAGTTGGTCATGGTAAACAGTATGCCCGAAATCCGCAGAGCCGGGTTGAGCCTGTCCCGGACACGGATAATCGTGCTCAGCAGCAGTGCCAGCCCCTTCATCGCCAGAAAGTCAGCCTGAAGGGGTATTATCACCCTGTCGGCCGCGGAAAGGGCGTTGACGGTCAGCAACCCCAGGCTGGGCAGGCAGTCCACCACTACAAAGTCATAATGCTCACGCACCAGCTTCAGCATCTCTCTTAACATCAGCTCCCGGGTGAGTGCCCCCACCAGGTCAAGCTCAGCCTGCGATAGCTCTATATTGGCGGGAGCAAGGTCAATGCTGGGGTTGCCGGTGCGGACTGTAACATCGCTTATAGATACACTCCCTTCCCCTTTGATTGTGCTCGTCAGGACATCATACACGGTGCGTGTCAGGCTATCAGGGTTGAACCCCATTGTAATTGTGAGGCTCGCCTGGGGGTCCCAGTCAATGAGCAGCACCCGCTTGTCATGCTCGCTCAGACCCTGTGCCAGAGCCGCCGCCGTGGTTGTCTTGCCCACTCCACCCTTCTGGTTAGCAATGCAGATAACCGGCATAGATCAACCCGCTTTCACGGTCAGTATAGCGCAATTGCGCAATTGCGTCAATACTCCATTACGTAACCTGATATCGGGGACAACCTTGATAACCAATACCGCAGGTAGTATAATCTCGCTACCTGTAGATAGATTACCGGGTATCGGCAAAAAGGCTGAACGGGTATTACAGCGCCTGGGAATCAATACTATATATAATCTATCTCTTTTACCTGTAAATACCCTGAAAATCCATTTTGGTGCGTCTGGTGAGGCTCTGCATCACTTCGCAAACGGTATTGAGATATAGAAAAGTTATTCTTCAAACGGCGGCAACTACACCCTCCAGACACCGAGTTTGTCGAGGTAGGCCCCTATCCTTAAACCCTATCCCTTCTCCCCCTCATCCTCACCCGAATGGGGCCTGGGCGGCATCTCCGGATAGCGCAGGTACTCTGTGCCGCTGAAGCGGTCGTAGGTGACGTATAGCGCCGGGTAGTTGATGGTAATACCCTCTTTCTTGAAGCGGGCATGAAGCCGCTTGATTATCTCGCTCTTTAAAAGAAAGGAGCCCAGCCGGTCTGTTGCCTGCACCCACACCCAGAAGTCTATATTTGAGTCCCCGAACTTCTCGTAGCGGAAGATAGGCTCAAATTCCTTCACTGCCACGTCCAGCTCAGCAATCACCTCCCTCGCCACCTCCATGGCAACACGCTCCACATGTACCAGGTCACTGCTGTAGCTGACGCCTGCATTCACGGTTATCCCCATCGCCGTTGACGGGTTCTGATAGTTTGTCAGTATGCTGTCTGCCAGACGGGAGTTAGGAATAATTACCAGATTGTTGTAAACGGTGCGGATTCGCGTGCTGCGCCAGCCTATGTCAGTAATGTACCCCTTAGTGCCGTTGTCCATCTCGATGTAGTCTCCCACCTGCACCACGCGGTCGGAGACAATCTGGGTGCTGGCGAAGAAATTACCCAGCAAGGGCTGTAGCGCCAGGGCTACTGCCAGGCCGCCAATTCCCAGGCCGGCTACTATCGGTGTAATAGAAATGCCCAGATAGTCCAGCACTATCAGCAGGCCAATCGCGTAGACAACTATCGTGGTAACCCGCCGCAGGAAGCGCACCAGCCCCTGGTCAACCGCCACCTTCCGGCGTACCGCCCGGCCACCCATATACCACTCCAGCAGAGCACCCCCACCCCGCGCTATTGCATAGGTAGCTACAACAATCACTACCGCTATGCTCGCTTTTCCAAAGTACGGTCCCCACCTTGCCAGGTAGGAAACAGAGCTAAGCGCCAGAAGAATCCCCTCAACTACTATCAGCAGGAAAATGGGCCTGACCATGCTCTCCAGCAATTTTGGTGATACCTTACGCTTATTCCGCTTCATCCGGCGTTCGGCGAACCGAACGCCAAGAAGAACCAGCCAGGCGCCGAGAACGAAGACAACCACTATCCCCAGAGCCCAGAGGATTTCCAGCAATAGAGACCCCTGTACAAATTGCGGCGGCATCACGCACCTCCTGATAACTGACACTTTACGTAGCTGGGCTATCTTTGTCAAGCCCTTTTCCCAGGTTTTATACCCGCACAGTCGAGCTAAAATGCTACGGTTTTTCCAGCCCCATGCACAACGCTATTGCAATTTATGTTAATATATATGGAGACAATAAATTTCAGGGAGTAACTAGCATGGACCAGATAGAGTTAAAGGTGACCAAACGGGAGGTTCTGGGCAAAAAGGTCAGGTTTCTGCGCCGCCAGGGAATTACGCCGGTGCACCTCTTTGGCCACGGTATCGAGTCACTGTCACTACAATGTGATACTGTTGAGCTCCAGCAATTATTAGCCGAGGCCGGGCACACGAGGATTATCAGCCTCAAGTTCGACGGCAAAAAAGGACAGAGAACAGCCGTGGTGCGTGAAGTACAGAGAGAAACGCGAACCGACGGAATACTCCACGTGGATTTCTATGAGGTAAGAATGGCCGAGGCTGTTAAGGTGGAGGTTCCTATTCAACTCGTTGGAGATTCACCGCTACTCAAGTTAAAGGAGAACCTGCTGGTACAGGACCTCAATAGCCTTACCATCGAGTGCCTCCCGGCAAAAATACCGGCCGTTATTGAAGTGGACACTACTGCTTTCACTGAAATCGACCAGACAGTACGCGTCAGGGACATTGAGCTGGACAGGGAGATTTCGGTTCTCAACGACCCGGACCTGCTGGTGGCGAGAATTCAATCACGGCCTCTGGAGAGGATTGAGGAGGTGGTGCCGGAGGAAGCAGAAGCCGCTGAAGAGATGGAAGCGGCACCGGAGGGTGAAGGATAAGGAACCGGTTGAAGAGGAATAGCCACTACTCCCGACACGGCGGCGGCTCTCGGCCAGGGTGCTTGTTTTCCAGCCGAACAGAAGCTATAATAAAGCCCATCTAGGAGAGGAGACTATCAGAAATGCCATCATACGCCTATTTTCACAACCAGTTTGTCCCTCTGGAGGAAGCCAGGCTGGGTGTCATGACCAACTTCCTTCACTACGGCAACGCCGTTTTCGAAGGCATCCGGGGTAACTGGAACAGCCAGCAAAAACAGCTTTACCTCTTCCGGACCAAGGAGCACTACGAGCGAATGTTTAACGGCTGCCGGGTGTTAAAAATTGACCTGCCCCATACTATAGATAAGCTGTGCCAGATAACTACCGAGCTGGTGGCAAAATGTGGCTTTGAGGAGGATGTTTATGTACGTCCCCTTGCCTATAAAAGCTACGAATCACTCGGGGTCCGCCTCCACGACCTCGATGCCGATTTCCTCGTTTTTGCTTTCCCCTGGGGACCCTATCTGGATACCGACAGGGCAAAGTGCTGCGTCTCCTCCTGGCGGTTCCCCAACGAAGTGCCGCGGGCCAAGCTCACCGGTCTCTATATAAGTAATGCCCTGGCAAAAACTGAAGCTGTTGAGAGCGGCTTCGATGAAGCCATCATGCTTACCCCCGATGGCTACGTCGCCGAAGGGAGCGGCGAGAATATCTTTCTGGTTACTGACGGCAAGCTGGTCACACCCCCTGGCTCTGATGGCATACTGATAGGTATTACCCGCGATACAGTCATCAAGCTGGCTCAAGATGAGCTGGGTATCAAAACAATAGAAAGGCACATTGACCGTATTGAGCTTTACACTGCCGAGGAGTGTTTCCTGACCGGTACCGCCGCCCACATAACCCCGGTAGCTGAAATAGACCGCCGCCAGATAGGCAGCGGCGAGATTGGCGAGGTTACCCGGAGGTTGCAGCAGCTTTACGGAGATGTAATTCTGCATAACAACCCCAAATATGCCAGCTGGTGCACCCCGGTCTTCAAGAAATAGAAACCGCACCGGAGGCTTGAATGATAGCCAATGACGTTGTTACCGGCATTATATCCATAGTCATTGCTTACCTGCTTGGCTCAATCCCGTCGGCATACATTGCCGGACGTATAGTTACTGGCAAGGATATTCGCCAGATGGGTGGCGGCAATGTCGGCGCTCGAAACGCATTTTATGAGGCAGGCAAAGCGGCCGGTGCTGCCGTAGCAATCTTTGACATCGGCAAAGGGGTGGCGGCGGCAGCCATAGCCCTCTGGTTGCTGGAGGCACACCCGCACTTTGCCCTGGCGGCTGGCCTGGCGGCGGTGGCCGGACATATATGGCCTGTCTTCCTGAGGTTCTCCGGAGGGAATGGCCTGGGAACTACCATAGGCGTTCTATCGGTTCTACTGCCTAAAGAATTGCTCATCTGCCTGGGCATTATCCTCCTGCTCATAATCTTCACCCGTAACCCCGTCCTGTCGACCAATATCAGCCTGCTTTCGGTGCCCATATCTACCTGGTTGATAGAAAAATCATGGCAACACGTTATCTTCTGCGCTGTTCTGATTGTAATGATGGTACTCCACTTCCTCCCCACAGCCATAGCCGCCCTGGCCGAAGCCGGCAGCAAGGAAAACTTTTTTGCGGAACTCCTGCGGCGGGATAAGGACAGGGAAAAAGAAACGTAAGCTAACCCCCGGCGGGACTTACCTTCAGCGTCCTCAACAGGCAAATAACCTGGCTATTTTCCTCCAGTGCTGTCGTACACTTAAAGGCATCCTCAATGAGCGGGCCAATGGCGAAGCTACCGTGACCATGAACCATAACCACCCTGTGTTCCAGCAGCGCTTCAGCAATCGCCCCAGCCACGTCTCCGGGTTTTTCTGCCATACCCCAGCCAAGGACCGGCACCATGCCCAGAATATCAAGAACCTCAGGACAATTGGGCACAATCTCGGTTTCAGTCAATGATAGGGCGATAGCATGAGGTGGGTGAGCGTGAATAACGGCCCCCGCCGGCGTTGTCTGGTATATAGCGCGGTGGACAGCTAAATCTGTCGGTGCCAGCGGCGTAAAGCGGTCATTCTTGTTTATCCCCGTCTCTATTAAGTCATGCTCTTCCAGCGCACCAAGCATACAGTCACGACGGGTGATAATCAACCGGTTCCTCAATCTTATGCTCAGGTTCCCGGTATGGGAAGAGATAATACCCCTGGTAAACAGGTCGCGCCCTACATTCTGAAACTGGGATAGAAGCATGACCCCCCCGTAAGTTATCGGTTCCCTAATAATTAGCCAGGCTAGGGATAATTTATACTTATATTCAACAAAAAGTCAACTCTTTGAACAGGGCTCGCTGCCATAGCCCGGGCAAGGCCACGTATTACTCGCTTCCCGAACCGGCCTCAGCCTCATTTAGCTTCTTCAGTAACCGTGATTTGCGTCGGGCGGCATTATTGGGGTGGGTAACCCCCTTCTCGACCGCTTTATCCAGGGAACTGACAGCAGCTACTACCGCTTCCCGTGCCGCTTCAAGCTCTCCCGAGAAAATGAGCCTCTCCGCTTTAGTGACGTTTGTCTTGCACGTGCTACGGATAGACTTGTTACGCAAACGACGTCTTTCGGATACCCGTACCTGCTTCTTGGCTGACTTGGTAACTGGCAATATCTTCCTCCTAGCTCCCTCTATTAAACAACCCCCTCCGGTGAGGGAGTTAACCTACACCCTAATCACTGAGTTAAGCAGGGTGGCTCGCCTTCACCGAGGCCCTTTCCCCCACCCGGGTAACACTTATCACCCCCCGAATCCCCTCAATCTTAGCCAGCAGCCGGCTTAACTGAGCCAGACCGCCTATCTCCAGGGTCAGGTGCGTTGACGAGGTCTGGTCATGATTGTTGGTGAAGCTCACCAAAGCAATGTTAACCTTCTCCTCGGCCACAAGGGTAGTGATGTCACGCATCAGGCCCACTCTATCCCAGGCATCAACGCGCACCTTAACCGGAAATCGCAAATCGGCCTGCCCCCACTCTACCGGTAGCAACCTCTCCTTCTCATCTTCATGAACCACATTATGGCAGTCCTCGCGGTGTATTGTCACACCCCGGCTTCGAGTAACATAACCAATAATCTTGTCATCAGGCACGGGGTTGCAGCACTGAGCCAGGTGGGTAAGCATATCCCCCACCCCCACCACCTTAACCGCCGATACCGGTTGCTTGGGCGGCGCAGCTACAACCTCCCTGGGCGTCGGCGGCTGGGCAGCTAACCTGGAGGCAATCTGATGAGTGGTGACTCCCCCATAACCAATAGCGGCGTGAAACTCATTGATGGTGTCATATCCAAAAAGCTCAGCCAGCTTTACCCGCTCCCTGAATTTTATACCCAGGTGCCTCATCAATTTCTCCAGTAGCTCCCGTCCACGCTCAACGTTTTCCGTCTGTTCCTGCTTCTTAAACCACTGCCGTATCTTTGTCCTGGCATCAGATGTCTTCACATAGCCCAGGTTAGAATTCAGCCAGTCCCGGCTCGGTCCCCTGTCCCC
>CAZEBT010000076.1:0-7224 GCA_964510485.1 uncultured Dehalococcoidales bacterium
TGCTCCAGGGGCATTATGCTCAACCCCCTCTCAGCCCACTCCACCACACAGACACCCTTGCCGTATAGATAGTCATCCAGCCCCAGTTCGGCTATCTCCTCTATGTCACTGAGTCGGTACAGGTCTATATGATATAGGGGTAGCCGGCCGTAGAGTTCCCTCACTATGACGAAGGACGGGCTTAACGTGTACTCTTCTATGTCCAGCCCCCAGGCAATGCCCTGGGTGAGGCAGGTCTTGCCCGTGCCCAGCTCACCGGTGAGGAGCAAAACATCACCGGGCCGGGCTAACCCACCGATACCGGTTCCAATCTTCTGGGTCTGTTCCGGACTGCGGGTGATGAATGTGAGGTAATCCATATTTATCATCAACTTCTGGTTTGTTTTGCGGCGAGGTGCTCCCACCCCGGTTTATCGAGCGTAAAGGGGTTCCCCCGGCTATCAACCAGGGTCACCTCGCCCGCTTTACCGGTGGTAATTTCTCCGATTACCGATACAGGGCAGGAAGCTGCCCGTGTTATCTTATCGGTAGCCTCAGAGCTTCCGGTGAAAAGCAGCTCATAGTCCTCTCCCCCGCTCAGGGCTAGCTCAAGTGCTCTACTGCCGAAATTTTCCGTGACCGGCGGGGAGACGGGGACACGGTTAATTTCTATCCGGGCGCTGACATGGCTCGCCGCACATACGTGGGACAGGTCAGCAACCAGCCCATCGCTGATATCAATAGCCGCCTTTATTCCGTGCTCAACCAGCAGCTGTCCTTCAGCTATTCGGGGGCGTGGTTTGAGAAAAGCCCCTCTCAACAAAGCGGCAGCCTCAGGCTCAAGCTGAAGATTTTTACCCAGCATCTCCAGTCCGGCAGCCGCCGCCCCCAGGTGATCGGTAACAGCCACCCTGTCACCCGGCCTGGCTGCGGAGCGGGTGAGTATCTGCTTTTCCGGGCTGGCGGTACTGCCAAGAACGGTCATGTGAATAGCCAGCTGTGGCGAGCTGCTGATATTGCCGCCGGCAATAACAACCTCAAACTGCTGTGCCAGGTCAATCATTCCTGTGTAAAGGGCGGTGACATCTTCCACCTCGGTATTGCCGGGTAATGCCAGTGATACCAGTGCATACCTGGGCAGGCCACCCATGGCGGCGATGTCACTCAGGTTGACCGCCAGTGCCTTCCAGCCCACTTCTTCCCAGGAGGCGGTATCTAGAGAGAAGTGGACATTCTGGATGAGGGCGTCAATGGTAGCCAGTTGAATTGAGGTATCGCCGTGCCAGACAGCAGCATCATCACCGATGCCAATAATCAGCCTGTGCCCGGCTTCTTTCTGTTTGTCACGGGTAGCCATTTCAGCCAGGAGGTCAATAAGCCCGAATTCCCCTATCTCAGAGACCTTCATAGCGGGAATTATAGCACTCTTATGTTGGGCTTGTATAGGACATCCGTGATTGGTCTGGTTCCGGTTATAATGAGAGGAGGCAGGCGATGTTAGTCGCCTGCCTCCTCTGTGAGCGCCAGCAATGGCCCGGTTTTTAGGTAACTGCTTCCTCTTCTTTCTTTGCCCTCTTTTCCATAGCCTCCCGTCGGACAGCCAGCTTTGCCACCTTCTCCTGAATCGCATCCTCCATCATCTGACCAAATTCACAGGTGGCACACTGGAAACCGTGAGTGCACAGCCGGTAGGAGACAATCCCCTCAAGGGCATAGCGGCAGAGCCTCTGGCTGCCGGGTACGCTGTCAAGTTTCTCCAGTGTGGTGTCCATCTCTGGTGTGCTCCCCTGTGCCATCTTCTCCTGCATCATCTGGTCAAACTCACAGGTAAGGCAATCCATATTGCGGGTGCAGATGCGGTAGGACACCATGCCAAGCTTCATCCAGACGCACTCCTTTTGTTTACCCTCTCCGGTAGCCACTTCTCCTTCAGTCCTTGGCTTAGCGAGCTCCTCCTTGGTTTTCCGCAGCAAAATCCGGGTATCAATATTGCCGGGAGCAAACTTGAGGATGGCTTCAAACTCTTCTTTAGCCTCCTGATAACGACCGGCTTCAAAGTGAGCCTTGCCCTCCTGGAGATGGGCTCGGATGTTTCCCTGAGCTACGGTTATAATTTGCTCTTGCTCTGGTTCAAGTACTGCTGTCCTTCCAATTGTTTTCTCTTCCATTTTCTTGCCTCCTTTGCTATCAGCCTATTTTTTCTCTTTACACTACTAGCTTACCCTATAAGTTGCCTCCTGCCATCTGATATCGGGCTTATTTTAAGTTGCCAGAAATGCCTAATCAGGGGGCTGATTTACTAGGTATTACTTACAATACGATATGACGGGATTACGCTGGTAGGCGCATGCTGTGGTGACGGGGTAATCCAGCCGATATTCGTCTTTGTTGAAGCGGGGGCTATGGGGGGGGTATAATTGCAATTGAAGAAGTTCCTGGAGCATTATGGATAAGATAAGGGTTGTGCTGGCTGAGGACCACGTCATAGTACGGGAAGGGACCCGTGAGTTTATCCAGCGTGAACCGGATATGGAGGTTGTTGGTGAAGCTGGTGACGGCGAGGAGGCGGTCAGGCTGGCTACCGAGCTGAAGCCGGACGTGGTGATAATGGATATTCGCATGCCCAAGCTCAACGGGGTAGAAGCTACCAAGAAGATAAAGGAACAACGGCCGTCAATAGCGGTGCTGGTACTTACCGCGTATGACTACGACCAGTATATATTCGCTCTTTTAGAGGCAGGGGCGGCGGGCTACCTGCTGAAGGGTGTGCGAGTACACGAACTGATTGACGCTATTCGGGCGGTCTACGCTGGCGAGTCGGTACTTCATCCGGTAGTTGCCCGCCGGGTTATAGACCGCTTAGTGTCACCTTCCCCTGCCGAGGCACCGCCAAGCGAACCTATCAGCGAGCGTGAGATGGAGGTATTGAAACTAGCTGCCAAGGGCATAAGCAATAAGGATATTGCTGACCAGCTCTTCCTCAGCCCGCGGACGGTCCAGGCGCACCTGGGGAATATCTTCAATAAGCTGGGAGTCGCTTCGCGTACTGAGGCAATACTACACGGGTTGAGAAAAGGCTGGCTGACCCTGGAAGACCTGCCATGACCTTTTATATAGTGTAAATACCGTGGGGGTGCTGTATAGATGGCTCCACAGGTACTGAGCCGAGTATCAAAGGTTGCATCCAATTATCGGCTGTGGCTGATAGTTGCCATGTTCGCCATAGGTATAATTCTACATTACCCGCAGCATATACTGGGCACGGAGTCACCATCACTCTTTTCAGGACTGGGGTTGACCAGACACGCCCTGGAGCGTGTATTTTTCCTGCTGCCAGTAGCCTATGCTGGCCTTGTTTTTGGGCTTAGCGGGGGGTTGACTTGCCTGGCAATAGCGTTTCTCATCATGCTACCGCGGGCAATTCTTATATCACCCAGTCCGCCGGACTCATTGTTTGAGATTGGTGTTGTCATTGTAATTGGCGGTCTGGTGAACCTGTGGTTCGAACGGTATAGAAGAGAGCAGGCTCGGCGGCAGGAGGCATTGTTAAGGCTGGAATCAACCCGACAGCAGCTTCAGTCACAGGTAAGCATTATAGAGAGCAGCGAGAAAAGGCTGGAGGTTATTAATGCCGTTTGTGCGGTTATCTCTCAGTCTTTAGAGTTACAGGACGTTCTGGACAAGGCGGCTGATAAGGTGAGGGAAGTAATGGACCTGGATGTTGCCCTGGTATTCCTGCTGGATGAGGAGACAGAGGAGCTTGAACTAAAGGCTTACCGGGGGGTATCGGAAGAGTTTACGGCTGGCCTAATAGGGTTGAAGGTAGGCGAAGGCTTCAATGGAAGGGTAGCCGAGACGGGGGAGCCTTTACTGGTAGATGATGCTTCTCGAGACCCGAGACTTACACGAGAGGTGGTGAGTCAGGAAGGAATTCAAGCGGCGGTAATCGTTCCTCTGAAAGCCAAGGGCAAGGTAGTGGGCACTCTGAGTGTGGCGGGGCGGGGTGCAAGGCAATTTCGAGATGAGGAAGTGAAACTGCTGACAACCATCGGCCGGCAGATTGGAATTGCCATTGAGAACTCACGGCTCTATCACCAGGAGCGCCTGATGGCTGAACAGGAAAAGGCAATGCAGGAGAAGCTGAGATTCTATCTTCGGCAGGTTACCAGGGCACAGGAAGAGGAGCGGCGGCGCATTGCCCAGGAGCTTCACGATGATTCAACTCAGGATTTGGTAATTCTCCTGCATAAGATGGATGACCTTATAGCTACCTCCGCGAACTTATCATCTAAGGACATGGCCAATTTGGAGGAGCTACGACAACATACCAGCAAGATAATAGACGGAGTCCGCCGGTTTAGCCAGGACCTTCGGCCGTCCTTGTTAGATGACCTGGGTCTTCTGCCGGCACTGGAATGGTTGACCTCTGACCTGACCAGTCACTTTGGAGTGAACATAGATATGAGCGTGGTAGGTGCGGTACGCCGGTTTTCTCCAGAAACAGAGCTGGTGCTATTCCGCATTGTCCAGGAGTCACTGAGGAATGTGTGGAAGCACGCCGGGGCATCGAGGGTGTGGGTCACTGTGGAATTTGGTGATGGTAATGTTGTGTTAACAGTACGCGATGATGGTAAGGGCTTTGAGCTACCGGAAAGACTGGAGGACCTGGCTCTTACGGGAAAGCTTGGTCTGACCGGGATGCAAGAGCGAGCCCAGCTCATCGGGGGCAGGCTGACGATACATTCGGGGCTGGGTGAGGGGACAACCGTGACCGTTGAAGTCCCGGTCCAGGATAATATCACTTCATCGACTTTGTAGATAATATGCGCTACGCCATCATTGCTGATATTCACGCCAATCTGGCTGCTTTCACCACAGTTCTGGACGACGTTGAGAAGCGGGGAGGGGTGGAGGAGGTATGGTGTCTGGGAGATGTAGTCGGCTACGGTCCGGACCCGCACGAGTGCATTGCCCTCCTGCGCCAGACCAAACATGTCTCTGTTGCCGGCAACCATGACCAGGCAGCGATAGGCAGGCTTGACACCTCTGCGTTCAACCCGGATGCCGCCGCTGCCTGTCACTGGACGGCAGAGCAGTTGAAGCCCGAGGATGTAGACTATCTCAGCAACCTGCCGCTGACGATTGAGAAGGGCGATTTCACCCTGGCGCACGGCAGTCCCCGGGAGCCTATCTGGGAGTATATTCTATCAACTGCTGCCGCCAGGGAGAACTTTGCCTGCTTCAAGACCCCGTATTGCCTGGTGGGGCATTCACATTACCCGGCAGTGTTCACCTGCGATAGTGCCGGTGCCTGTTCCGGTAGTCGGTTCTTGCCTGATAGCGGGCTGGAGCTCGGCGAAAGCCGGATGATTATCAACCCCGGTGGCGTGGGGCAACCCCGGGATGGAGACCCCCGCGCCAGCTATGCAATCTATGATAGCGAGAGCCGACAGGTAAAGCTCTACCGCCTTCCCTACGATATCAGGGCTACTCAGGACAGGATGATAGAGCGTGGGCTACCGATGCGCCTGGCGACCCGGTTGAGCTACGGTCACTGACTGTCCGGACGGTTTCCGATTCTCAGGCATGAGCCATAAGCCCGCCGTCCACATACATGAACTGGCCGGTAACGAAGTCGGTGGCATCAGATGCCAGGTAAACGAGCAGTGAGCCAATTTCGCCGGGGTGGCCGTAGCGCTTCAGGGGGAGGTAGCGCAGGAGATGTTCCTCGTCCACCAGACCAGTCTTCTCTGCTTCGGCGAACCACCCGGTGCCGATAGCATTGACGGTGACTCCCTCCGGTGCCCATTCCAGGGCCAGCGCTCTGGTGAGCTGGAGCACACCCCCCATGGACACACAGTAAGCAGCGCTATTGGCAAGCCCTCTTTCTGCCAGACAGGATATGATATTGATAATCCGGCCCTTCTTCTGCGACAGCATGTGCCCGCCTGCCGCCCGGCAGCAATAGAAGACGGAATTCAGGTTGGTATTTATAACTGTCTGCCATTCGTCTTCGGTCATCTCCAGGAAGGGCCTGGCAAACTGAAGGTCGGCGGCATTCACCAGGACATCTATCTTGCCGAACTCGGCAACAGCCTGCTCCACCATATTTACTATTTGAGAGGAGCTGGTCATATCTGTAGGAATGGCTACCGCCTTTCTGCCGTGTTGCCTTGCCTCATTCACGGCTTCGGTCAGCTGTGCGGAGTTCCCGGCGGCGACAGCAACATCAGCCCCCGCTTCCGCCAGCGCCGCAACCACACACTTGCTCCAGAGCCGGTTGTCGCCGGCGACCAGAGCTGTTTTATCAGTGAGCCTGAATCTATCGGACATTATTCCAGTTCCTCCTTCATGGTGATAACGGGGGCATACCCGGTGGTGGCACAGCCCCCTGCCAGGCCGCCACCATCGGCAATGAAGAAACCGCCGGTAACATAGTCGGACGCCTCAGAAGCGAGGAATAGAGCCAGGGAAGCAATATCATCCGGCACACCGAGCCTCCCCACGGGAATGAAAATCCTGGTGGAGCGGGTACCCCATAGCTGTTCCATTGCCTGCTTTATTTCTTCAGGCTGGAGGGTGGCAGTATCAATAAAACCGGGTACAATACAGTTTACCTGGACATTATGGGGAGCCCAGGTAATTGCCAGGGTACGTGTCAGCTGGAGCACGCCGCCCTTGGCACAGGTATACATGAAGTTGCCCCGCACCCCCCGGTAGCCTTCACCCGAGGCGACATTGATGACCTTGCCGCTCTGCCGCTCGGTGAAGTGCTTACCCACCGCCCGGCAGCAGAAGAAGGCACCGGATAGGTTTACATCTATGCCGAGGTGCCACTCTTCGTCGGTAATCTCCCAGAGCGGCTTCATCTGCTGACCGCGGACAATGCCGGCATTGTTTATCAGGATATCAATTCTGCCCAGTTCGGACAGGGTCTGCTCTACCAGCCGGTTGACCTGCCCGGAGTCGGTGACATCGGTAGGTATAGCCAGTGCCCTTCTGCCCAGTTCACGCACTTCTCTGGCAGCCTGTTCAATGGGCCCGGCGCGGCGGGCGGCAACGACTATGTCGGAGCCTTCACCTGCCAGAGCCAGAGCCATTGCCTTACCGAGGCCGGTACCGCCGCCGGTAATGACGGTTACCTTATCTTTGAGTTCCAATGGGGACATAGTGGGCCTCCTTTCTAAAATGGCTGGAGCGGAAGACGAGATTCGAACTCGCGACCCTCTCCTTGGCAAGGAGATG
>CAZEBT010000077.1:0-7165 GCA_964510485.1 uncultured Dehalococcoidales bacterium
TTGACATCAAGCCATCAGTCGCTTTAGCATAGTTACAGGGACTGCTACTACAAAGACTGTATGAGCTTGATGACGGGTAAATATTAACTGAGTACAGCAGAATACTGCCGTCCAGGCGGTTATCTGATTGATATGGGCCGTCCTTTACCAGAATGACCTCTGATTTGGTCGTCACCGGTTAAAGAATAGGTGTTATAGCGGATGTCGCCGGGCAGATGATATAACATATAATAAGATTAAAGGTGTGATTATTCTCATCCTCAATGAGTGAACAGGGATATGGCATAAACAGGAAAAGGGGGCAGATATTGACCAGAGAGACAAGAGGTAATACCCTGAAAATCACTGATGTTACCTTCCGTGATGGTCACCAGTCCAATTTAGCCACCCGGATGCGAACTGATGACATGGTAGGTATTGCCCCGGAGATGAACAAGGCTGGATTCCACTCCATGGAGGTCTGGGGTGGTGCCACCTTCGATGTGAGCACCAGGTTTCTAAATGAGGACCCATGGGAAAGACCACGTATCCTGAAAAAGCTGATGCCGGATACCCCTCTACAGATGCTACTTCGCGGGCAGAACCTGGTAGGTTATCGCCACTACGCTGATGATGTGGTCACTGCCTTTGTGCACCACGCCGCTGAGGTCGGTATTGATATCTTCAGAGTGTTTGATGCCCTGAATGATGAGCGTAATCTCGAAACCTCCCTCAAGGCAATCAAGGAATGTGGTAAGCACGCCCAGCTTTCCATCTGCTACTCTCTCACCGAGCCCAAGATGGGCGGACCGGTATATAACCTCAATTATTATATCAATAAGGCTCTTGCCCTCCAGGATATGGGAGCCGATTCCATATGTATCAAGGACATGGCTGGACTTCTTGCCCCTGATGATGCCTATACCCTGGTTAAAAACCTCAAGAAGGTACTGAAGGTACCTATACAGCTGCACTGCCACTATACCAGCGGCATGGGGTCAATGACCTATCTAAAGGCTATTGAGGCCGGGGTAGATATTATTGATACTGCCCTGGCTCCCTTTGCCCTGCGCTCGGCACAGCCGGCAGTTGAACCTATTGTTGCTGCCCTCCGGGGAACCCCCAGAGATGCCGGACTGGATTTAGCCCATCTACTCAAGCTGGGAGAGTATATTGAGTCTATAGCCCCCAAGTATCGGGACTTCTTAAATCTCACCCGAATGTCAGTGATTGATACCAATGTGTTAGCCCACCAGATTCCCGGCGGAATGATATCAAACCTGATAGCCCAGCTACGGCAGTCCAATGTCCTGCATAAACTTAATGATGTTTACCGGGAAATACCGCAGGTCCGAAGGGAGCTTGGCTACCCTCCCCTGGTCACACCAACCAGCCAAATAGTAGGAGTCCAGGCTGTTCAGAACGTCATTGCCGGCAGATACAAACTGGTGCCAACTCAGGTAATGGACTACTGCTACGGATTATACGGCAGGCCGCCAGCACCAATTGACCCTGAGGTGCAGAAGATAGTGCTTAAACGCTACAAAAGAGGACAGACCCCGGTGACCTGCCGCCCGGCCGACCTGTTTGAGCCAGAACTTGGTAAAGCCAGAGAGGCTGTCAAGGCTTTCACCCAGGAAACTGGTGACATACTCACTGCTGCCCTCTACCCCATCAGCGGTCTGCGCTTCTTGAAGTGGAAGTACGGGTTGGAAACGCCACCCCCTGAACTAGAGCCAAAGGCCCCGGAGGATAAAAAACGTCAGGAAGGCCTCATAGCCAAAGCGTAGGCAGCACGGATACCCCGAATAGATAAAGGGCACGAGTATGGTGATTGCAAGGCTCTTCAAGATTAGCTCGCCCTGGTTTTTGGTCACCCTGGTTTTTCTGTCGGTGATGGCAACACTATCGGTGGCAAAGCCAGCCGGGGCGGTCTGACCGGGAAGCCAATTCAGGCTAACGGTCTTTGTTAGCCCCGACGGTAGTGGGCATGTAGAGATAGATTCTACGGCAGCAGATACCTATCCGGCTGTCTATTTCTATACATCCGGTTCCAATATTAGCCTGAAGGCAATCCCGTCGCCCGGTTACCGCTTTATCGGCTGGGTTGGAGTACCAGACGGCAGCAGCGAATCTGTCTCTATCGCCATAACCTGTAACAAGGATATTACCGCCATCTTCACCAGGATTACCTATCCACTACTGGCAGCCGAGATTAGCCCGGATAACAGGGGCAGGATAGCCCTGGAGCCTCCTCAGCCCGATGAAGGATACGCTCCGGGGACAGAGGTTACCGTAGAAGCTATTGCCAGCGAAGGGTATAAATTCAGCCACTGGAGCGGTGCCACTTCCGGTTCGGAGAACCCGATAACAGTAATAATGGACTCAGAAAAACAGATAAGCGCCAGCTTCACCGAGATACCATGGCTGGAGTCCTTCTGGTGGTGTATAGCTATCGGGGGCATCGTTATCGGGTTACTGGTCTACTTCCTGACAGTCAGGAGGGCAGAGGCTCACGAGCAGTGATGCCAGTGCAGTACCTACCTTATATATATTGTTGACATATGTCCTGTTCAGTGCTATCGTTTCTATATCACGTACGCCTATATCCAGGCACCGTAGCAGGAGGCAAGTTATGGGACGGCGTGGTATCGTTGTCCTTTCTATATTAGTACTGCTGGCCACTGCTCTATTTGCAGGCTGCCAGGCTCCACCTGTAGGGTCAGCGGAGTGGCATTTTGAGCGTGCCTACCGGCTGGCTGGTGCCGGACGCTTCCATGAGGCAATCGCAGAGTATACCAATGCCATCAACATTGACCCCGGTATGGCTCGTGCCTATGTCAATAGAGGCGCAGCCTTCGCCAGCAGCGGGCAGTACGACCAGACCATAGCTGACTGCACCAAGGCTATTGAGCTTGACCCTGACCTGATTCTAGCCTACAACAACAGGGCAACCGCCTACAGCAGCCAGGAGCAGTATGACCTAGCTATTGCCGACTGCAACAAGGCTATTGAGCTTGACCCTGACCTGACCGCAGCCTACATTAATAGAGCCTACGCCCACAATGGAAATGAGCAGTATGACCTAGCCATTGCTGACTGCACCAGGGCTATTGCGCTTGACCCCGACCTGGCTCAAGCCTATCTCCACAGGGGACTCGCTTATAAAGGACAGCTTAATAGAGCTGAGGCAATATCTGATTTCTTAAGATTCCTGAAACTCAATAATGACCCACAGCTGGATAAAAGGGCAAGGGAGCTAATCAAGGAAGTTTCCGAATGATGCTGCCCGGCTCTCCCCTACCTTAAGGTCCCGACATAATGGCTGGTGAGCTGCCTCTTTCTCACCTCAGGGTCAGTGTAATCAGGCAGGAGCATCGGGGCAACCATATCAGTCACCATGCCGGCTGCTTCAAGCTCCCGGTGATAGCTTCTGACATGCTCAAGGGTCAACCTGCCCTCTCTGGCTTTTTCCCTGGCATAGATAGCGGCATTTCGCCCGGCAATCCTCCCGAAAACCATTACATCCAGCAAGGAATTACCCATCAGGCGGTTCTCACCGTGAACCCCTCCCGTTACCTCCCCAGCAGCATAGAGTCCGGGGACAGATGTTGCACAAAGGGGGTCTATTTTCAGCCCGCCGTTCTGATAATGCAACGTGGGATAGACAAGCATGGGCTCTTTGGAAATGTCAATGCCGTGTCTATTCATGAGTATGAACTTGCCGGGGAACTCCCTGGCGACAGTACCCTCACCGGATAGAATATCAATCATGGGTGAGTCCAGCCAGACCCCCAGCCTGCCGGTAGGCGTGGGTACCCCCATTCCCCGCACCAGGCACTCCCTGATACAGGCTGACGATTCGACATCCCGGGGCTCCCGCTCGTTGACAAATTGATTACCCTCTACATTGACCATATTGGCACCTGCTCCCCTGAACTTCTCGGTAATCAACAGCCCCTCAACCTGCTCAGGGAATACTGCGCCCGTGGGGTGATACTGAACAGTGTGCAGCAAGCAGACCTCCACCCCAGCCCTGTAACCGAGAACCAGACCGTCGGCAGTAGCTCCATAATGATTGGTCGTCATAAACCCCTGAATATGTAGCCGACCACAGCCGCCAGCCGCCAGGATAGTAGCCTTAGCCTTTACTATACAGTATTCCTCGGTCTCCAGGTTGTAGAGCAGCGCACCGGCACAATCCCCATGCTCATTCAGTATCAGCTCTACCGCCGGTGCATATTCAACAACGCTAATCTTCTCCCGGTTACGCGCCTCATCCCTGATGGTACGCATAATCTCTGTCCCGGATATATCGCCGCAGTAATGCATTCGCTTTCTACTGGTTCCGGCTCCGTGGATGGATTGCAGCCTCCCATCGGGGAACTTGGAGAACATGACACCCAGCTCCTCCAGCCACTGAATAACATCAGGAGCCTCCGTAACAAGGGTACGTATCAGCTCGGGAACACACCTGAAGTGACCGCCTCCCATTGCATCCAGATAGTGCTCACAGGGTGAATCCTTCTCTATCTTGGTAGCAGCCTGAATACCCCCCTCAGCCATCATGGTATTAGCATCACCGTGGCGAAGCTTGGTAGCCATGATAACCTGTGCCCCCTGTTCTTCAGCCAGGATGGCGGCAGCAGTGCCAGCTCCCCCTCCCCCTATTATCAGGACATCGGTCTCCATATCAACGACTGACAGGTCAACTAGGTTCGGGTCAACCCTGCTCCTGGCCTCCAGCAGGTCAGCGATTTCATGGGCTATCCGGTAACCCTTATTGGGGCCTACCTTGAGTGCTCTCCGTCCCTCCTCGCGATAATCGGGGTGATACTGTAGCATATCCTCGCGTTCCTCCAGGGGCATGAAGGGAAACTCCTCCCCCCTCTTCTTCCTGGCTGCCCGCTCCGCTCTGGTCCTTTCTACTACCTTGATAAGCTCTTTTAACTCTGACGAATACGGCATTTCTCTCCTTAAAGGAATTTAGTGTCAGCAGGGACCCAGTCTTCATCAGCCATCGCCGGCTCCATTTCTCGCTCCTGATAGACCTTCCTGAGTCCCTTCTCATCCATCCCGGCCAGTGTGCTCAAACACTGGTCGTACTTACCCTCTCTAACAGCAGCCACCGCCTCACCCAGGTGCTTGGCTCTGGGAGCAATCTTACCCCCGTATATTCTTCTGGCTAGCTGGGCAATGTGGTATTGTGGCAGTTCACCCATACACCGGCTGGTGCACAGCCCGCACTGAATACAGCTAAAGGACAACTCAGCCGCCCTGGCAATGTTGCCCTGCTTCAAGAGGGCTATCATGTCCATGACCTCCACACCCATCGGGCAGACCTTGGTACAGGCGTTGCAGGCGACACAGCGAAACAATTCAGGGTATAGCTTGAATATCTCCTCAGGGCCAGCCCCAATGTCAGAGTACTTGTAGGTGGCGCGGTTGGCCGGGTAGAACGGCATCTGGGTCAGGTACATGTTAGGCTCAACCACCGTCTGGCAGGCCAGACCGGCGTAGAGCTTGTAGTCGCCCGCCTTACGATAGACGGTAGCACACGCCCCACAAATACCACCCCGGCAGCCACAACCCCTGATAAACTTGAACCCGGCATACTCCATAGCCTTCATTATTGTCAACGTCTCGGGGACCTCGTATCTTTTGCCCATAACGAATATGGGAATCATCTTAATATCCAGGGTCTTTTTGGGCTTTACGTTAGTCCGCGTCTTTTTAGCAGCGCTCACTTTCATTGTCCTCCCAAACCTGTTTACTTACACACGCTCCTTGACAGCAACATCAATCACCTCGAAGAACTGCCTGGGGGTCCAGTTTTTGTGCTGCATAGCCTTTGACGGGCAGGTGACGACGCAGGCTCCACACCCCTCACAAAGTGCCTCGTTGACAATGGCAGTCTTGCTTCTCTGGTTCAGCTCTATTGCTTTATAGGTACAGACAGAAACACACTGCCCACAGCCAGTGCAGACCTCCGTATCCACCCAGGCAACTGTTGGCTCATGAAGCAGCTCCTTGCGGGAGAAGAGGGAAAGGACCTTGCTGGCTGCGGCACTGGCTGAAGACACTGTATCCGGCAAATCCTTGGGCCACTGCGCAGCACCTGCCAGGAATATACCTGAGGTGAGACTCTCCACCGGCCTGAGCTTGACGTGGGCTTCGGTCAGGAACCCGTATTCATCAAAGCTGATGTTCAACCTTCTGCCCAATTCCTTGGTCTCAGGGCGTGGCACTATGGCAAGAGCCAGCACCACCAAATCAGCCGAGACTTCAATATTTTTCCCGGCCAGGGTATCCACCCCCCAGACCTTTATCTTGTCCCCATCTCTGAACACCTTGGATACATTACCCCTCAGGTAGAGTACTCCCCCCTCCTCAATTACCTTTTGCACAAACTCCTCAAATCCCCTCGCATCAGAACGGATATCCATATAGAAAATGTAGGTCTGTCCCTGAGGGACAACCTGTTTGTAAAGCAATGCCTGCTTGGCTACGTACATACAGCAGATGCGGGAGCAATAGGGCACACCGTGCTCGGTATCACGGGAACCGACACACTGAATGAACACTACCTCCTGTGGTATTCTACCATCTGAAGGCCTTCTGATTTCCCCATGAGTAGGTCCCGAGAGTGATAGGATTCTTTCGAACTGAAGACCATCGATAATATCAGGGTCGTCAGGAAATAATTCAACCCTATCCCTGGGCAAGAGGTCATACCCGGGGGCGGCGATGATTGCTCCTACCTCCTCCTTGACAAACACGTCCTCTTGGGAGAAATCTATAGCCTGATTGGGGCAAATCTCCTGACAAGCCTGGCATGAACCTCCGTTGAAGTGACGGCAAACCTGAGAGTCAATAGTCAGTCTGGGTGGTACTGCCCCGGAAAAGGGCACATATACCGCCTTCCGCTGAACAAGGCCGCGCTCAAACTCAGAAGGAACCGAGACAGGGCACCTCTCAAAACACAACCCGCACAGGTTGCACCGCTCCGGGTCAACGAAGGAAGCCTTGTTCCGAATTGTCACCGTGAAATTGCCCACATATCCGGAAACTTCCTCCACCTCGGAATAGGTGTAGAGCCTTACCCTGGGATGCGAAGCAATCTCTGCCAGTAGGGGAGCTATTAAACAAGCAGGACGGTCAAGGGTAGGAAAAGTTCCTGATAGCT
>CAZEBT010000078.1:0-7147 GCA_964510485.1 uncultured Dehalococcoidales bacterium
GGGAGGCGCTGGAGAGGTACAGCGCCGATGCCCTCCGTGTCTTTGTATTAAGCTCCCACTACCGCAGCCCTCTCACCTATTCCGAGGAGGCAATAGAGGCGGCAGAACGGGGAGCCGAGAGGTTGCTGAGGGCGGCTCATAGCGGTGGTGAAGGAAAGAAAGCTGACGGACAGATAGACATTGAAGACTACCGCCAGAGGTTCATTGGGGCGATGGACGATGACTTCGGTACTGCTCAGGCACTAGCCAGCCTGTTTGACCTGGCAAGAGATATTAACCGGTTCAGCGACGAGGGTTATAGTGTTTCGCAGGGGCAGGAAGTGTTACGGGAGCTGGGTGATGTTCTGGGGTTAACGTTGGAAAAGAAAGAAGAGCTATCTCCTGTGGCTCAAAAAGCACGCAATCTAGCAATATTAATACAAGAAAATCCCGAGTTATCTTCAAAAATTCTTGAACAAATGCAGAGCGCACTATTTGCACTAAATCAAGATAATAAGATATACGATATGTTAATAAGCAATATGCGTACACAATTACAAAGCGTAGCAGAGAAAATGGTTGATAAGCTTGCCGGACAAATACAAGCAACTTTGGGTCAATTCGATGAAAGTCATACTGCATATAAAAATTCCCTAGCTATATTGCAGGCTCAACTCCAGAGTAGTTCAGAGAGAATGAGTGATATTGCCGAACAAATACAAGCGAGTTTGGAACAAAACTCTAAAAATAATAGTTTTCTTTTTTCACTACGTACGCAATGGCGTGAAGCTAAGCAATTTCAGCTTGCCGATGAAATAAGAGAAAAACTGGCAGAGCTGGGTATAGCCCTTGAGGATACTCCGCAGGGGACGGTGTGGAAGCGGAAGCGGTAGTTTAAAAATAATTAAAAGAGAGTTAAAGAGAGGCGAAGCCTCTCTTACATATTTATTTCCCCCTCCCTTATTAAGGGAGGGGGATAAAGGGGGAGGGTTTATAAATATTCTAATAGCAATCTCTTTTCCGAGGTGACAGCGTGTTACAGAACTCACTTTTTGTCATAATCGGGCTGGCGGTACTGGCTTTGATTGGCTGGTTTGCCAGGGGATTCTTCACGTCAGCGGAAATTCCTCTATTCGTTCGTGTAATCGTTGGAATTGTCGCTGTGGCTGGAGTAGCACTTCTGGGCATAGTCATCAAGGACAGGATAGCCCAGGCTAAGAAGGAGGACTTCAAGGAGGTGGACAAGTGATTATTACCACTTCGGAGCAGATAGAGGGCAGGAAGATTGTCAGGACCATAGGTCTGGTCAGAGGCAGTACCATCCGGGCAAGGCACCTGGGCAGGGATATTATGGCTGGATTGAGAGGGGTAGTTGGCGGCGAGATTACTGAGTACACCAAGATGATGGCCGAGTCCCGGGAGCAGGCTATTCAGCGGATGGTGGAGGATGCTGAAAAGCAGGGGGCCAATGCCATAGTCGGCTTGAGGTTTACCACCTCAATGGTCATGCAGAACGCCTCCGAGATTCTGGCCTACGGGACAGCGGTGGTGGTGGAGTAGATAAAGTACGTCGGCTCACTATCGACCGGTCAGCCAAGACCATAGTGACCGCAGGAATTTAACCCTCACTGAGCCGATGGGCAGCTTCAGCTCTTCCCAGTGAGTGCTCGGGGACATGTTAATCCGGTCTATCCGTGCCTTTAACCGGGGTAGCTCCTCATAGTTACCTTCAGCTACTATGTCGTCAATGCGGTGCATCATCTCGCGGGCGGCTTCAAGTCGCTGGTTCTCTGCCTGAGCCATCTGCTCGGTGATAACCCCGTACCTTGCCTTAAGGCTGTTCAGGCGCATCATAGCCTCATAGGTGGTTTCCACAATCTGCTGGCGGGTCATCCAGTCCGTCTCGTAGTTCAGGGAATACTTCCAGCCGGGCTGCACCAGTGCCTGGCGGTGCTCCTCCAGAGTGCGGAACAGGACGTGATAGCCGTGTTTTTCGGGCTGTTCAAAGGCGAGGCTGCCCGGGTCGAGGAAGGGCGCCAGGGGAGCCATAAACAGGAAGAGTCTTTTGTCACCTTTGAACCTGTCCAGCAGGTGTCCGCAGTAGTCAACGGTGTCCAGCACCGACTGAGGGGTCTGTCTGGATATGCCTATCATGAAGAAAACATCAAGACGGCCGCAGCCAGCGTCAAGGGCTTCGCCCAGGGTCCGTTCCATCTCTTCATTGGAGTAGTTTCTGCCCTCGGCTTTCCTTATTTCGGGGTCGTGGGATTCGGGAGAAATCTCCAGGCAGAAGCCAGGTGAGCTGAGGCTCATCTGACGCAGGAAATCCCCTGGGACGGGGTTAAATATTTCAAAGATGAGCTGGTTCTTGACTCTATTCTCCTGGAGCAGGCGGAAGAACTCGCCGGCGTAGTCCTCACCGGCCTCAAGCAGGTCACCAAGGATGAACGCCGGGCCATTGCTGAAGCGGGCAATCTGCCTTATGTCCTCGACCACTGCCTGCGGGGAGCGGTAAACGGGCATTTTACGGTTGAGGAAGCGGCGAAAGGCGGGAGCCGAGCCGCCGCAGATGGTGCAGCTCTGGGAGCAGCCGCGGCAGATGAATACAGCGGTAATGGGGTAATCCGTCCAGCCCTGGAAGGGGGTATAGCTGGACAGGTCGCGGTACCTGATTACCGAACGCACCGTATTGGCGTAGTGGCTGACCATCACATGGCTGAGGTCAGTCGGGACATAAGAAAAGGGGTTTTCCCGCACGGTGCCCTGGCTATCTCGCCAGACAAGGTTGGGCACCGCTTCCGGCTCCCTGTGGTTTGTTACGCAGTCCATGAGCTGGCGCAGGGGTTCTTCGGTAGAGTCACCCCTTAACACGAAGTCTATCTCCGGGTATTCCATCAGCTCTTTATAGAAGTAGGAGGACGAGAAGCCGCCGAACACCACCCTGGATTCAGGGTGGTGTTTTTTTACCAGTCTGGCCACCTCAATGGCACCGTGGCAGTGCAGCATCCAGTGCAAATCAATGCCGAAGACAGGTGCCCTGAGGCTGGCTATCATTTTCTCGGCATTAAACCGGCTGTCGTTGAGCATACGCACGGCGAGGTTAACGATACGCACCCGATAGCCAGCGCGCTCCAGGTACTCGGCGAGGCTGATAAAACCGATGGGGTACATCTCAAAAACGGGGGAGGACGGTATCTGGTCGCTGACCGGTCCGTAGAGTACCGTTCTTTCGCGGAAATCATACACGCTGGGTGCGTGAAGTAGAATTAAATCAATCCCCATTAGCCTGCCACCAGTCTTAGAAGACTCCAGCCAGAATGTAGCCGATGCCCATGAGAAGCTGGGTGATGAGGACAACCAGGACGTTGTTCATCATGGCTGGCACCAGCTTGCTCATATCGTCATACTTCAGGGAACCCCGGATAGCCTTTACCGCCCAGGGGAGGGTGAGCAGCCCGAGCAGGGAGAAGGCCGGCATCTGACCGGTAGCCACGCCGCCGATAATCCACAGGTAAATAATCCCCGTGAGCGCTGAGTAAACTATGCTTGCCTTTCCCTTACCAATGACAATTGGCAGCGTCCTCCGGCTGGCGGTAGAATCGGCATCTACATCGGGGAATTCATTCAGGAGGAGCAGGTTATGCACCAGGATGCCCGGGATTATCGAGGCGATAACCGCTGGCGTGGTATAGGCGCCGGTGTGGACGAAGTAAGCCCCCAGGACTGGCAGCGCCCCCATGCCCAGACCGGGAGCCCACTCGGGCCAGCCCATCTTGAGGATAAGGGGTGTATAGATGACGATACAGGCGCCGGCAACCACCACCAGCGGCACCAGTTGCCAGCCGGTGTCTATCGCGATGATGAAGTAGATGCCTATCGGTATGGTAGCCACCAGACTGCCCAGGCCGAGCCAAAATGCCTGCCCTTGGGTAACCACGCCCGCTGGCAGGGCACCGCTGCCGCCGCTGAAGGGGGTTCTTTGCGTTCTCAGGTCTACCCCGCTCCGGTAGTCAAAGTACTCATTGAGTACATTGACGCTGATGTGGGCAAGGAGTATCCCCAGGAAAGCCAGCCAGGCATAACCGAAGTTAAAGGCGCTACCGAATTCCCTGGATTCGTACCAGGCGATGCTGGCGCCGAGGAAGGCCAGCACCACAGAGAGGAACAGGAAGGGTGCCCGGATAACCATTAACCATTTTTTCATTGAGTGTTACCCCCTAATAAATATTCTGGAGCTTATTCAGTCCTTATGGGCTCTGGCATCTTTACTACAGACAGGGCACTTCATTGGATACCTCCTTAATTTATATCTACCATACCCCCTTGGTCCCCCTTTCCTATCAAGGAAAGGGGGAGTTGATTTATAAGAGGGGCGAAGCCCCTCTAAAACTCTCCTTTATTGAGCTATCTTATAACTACTATTGAGCTATCTTATAACTACTTCGTCACCGACCTCAGCATTAACAAATTCAGCGGCGTTTCCTTCTTTGAGGGATACCTCCAGGTAGCCGCTGCTGCCGATGAGAGCCAGCAGCCCTCTGCCTTCAGCATAGGTGCGGCTTATACCGTGGATGAGCCTGTCCCCGACCCTGATAGTTATCGCCTTCCCGGTCTGTGGCAGGTCTCCGTTCCTGATATTGGTAATCAGATTGCCGAAGCTGTCGATGTGGAGGACGTGTCCTGACAGAGAGCCGTCCGGTGCCCGATACGGGTGGAGGACTGGTAGTACGCTGAGCGAGGTTATCCTCTCACCAAAGTCTGCCGGTGGGCAACCCAGAGACAGGTGGGCTGCTACCGGTGCAAAGATATCACGACCGTGGAAGGTAGGGCTGACTGGCGACCGCCAGAATTCAGGATTGGTGATGGCGATTGCCTCCATCTCCGGCGCCAGCCTTCCTTTCTTGCGGCTGGTACCTTTCTCCACGGGCTTCGATGAGGAGTCCTCAACAATATAGCTCAGGACTCCGTTATCAGGGGCAACGAAATCAGCCAGCGTTGTTCTCAGGATGACGGCTCTTCGCCGGGTGCCGACTCCGGGGTCGACGACCACCACGTGGACTGTTCTCTGGGGGAAGAACCGGTACACCGTGCTCAAAACGAAGGCAGCCTGGGGTATATTCTGGGGTTTAATTGTATGACAGATATCAATGAGCTTTGCCTCAGGATTGATACCGAGTATTACCCCTTTCATAGCGGCTACATAGGCATCTGTCAAGCCAAAGTCGGTGGTCAAGGTTATTATGGCACCCATCCGTACCTACCTGAGGGGTTCTGCATAAACTGAAAACCAGCCCCGATTATTCATTGCAGCCAATTGCTACCTGAACTTGAGAGTTACTATGGCGAGAATAACAAACAGGACTATCAGGGCGATGGTGACCTGAAATAATCTTTTTTCCAGCCCTCGTCTAGTCCTGAAGACGGTGTCAGCCTGACCAAATATGCCGCCCAGTCCACCGCCCTTCACCTGCAGCAGGATAACCAGTATCAGGGCTATTGCCAGTACAATCTGAATCACACTCAGGACTTCTTTGAGGGTATCTTCCATTATTCTGCCTCTAACCTCTTCTTGAGCAGTTCATTTGCCAGCTTTGGATTGGCACGACCTCTGGTTGCCTTCATTACCTGGCCGACCAGGAACTTCAGTGCCTGCCCCTTACCTGCCCTAAAGTCTGCCACAGCTTGAGGGTTGCTGGCAATTACCTGGCTGGCTGTCTCCTCAATCTCACCGGTATCACTTATCTGGCTCAGTCCCTGCTCGGCAATAATCTTATCGGGGTCTTTCCCGGTATTAAACATTTCCTCAAGCACAGATTTGGCGGTAGCGGTGCTAATAAAAGCACTATCGACATCTAGTATTAGGCGACAAACCCGTTCAGGACTGACTCTTTTTCTGAACTCGTTTATATCAGTATGCGTAACATTCATTATCTGACTGGCTGTACCTAAGAGCCAATTACTTAGCTCTTTGGCTCTTTGGTCTTGCGGCAATTTCATATATTCCTTCGTCTTGGTACAGTCTTCAAAATAGTCAGCCATCTCCTTTGAGCTGGTGAGCAGGTTGGCGTCATAGAGTGGCAGGCCGTAGTCGGCCATAAACCGGTCACGCCGGGCTTCAGGTAGCTCAGGCAGTTTCGCTCTTATTTCCTCCACCCATTCCCGGCTGATTACCAGAGGGGGCAGGTCTGGCTCGGGGAAGTAGCGGTAGTCGTGGGCATACTCCTTGCTGCGTTGCGAGACGGTTTCTCCCTTCTCCTCCACCCAGCCCCTGGTCTCCTGGATAAGTCTCCTGCCTTCGGCGAATGCCTTTCTCTGCCGTTTGGCTTCATATTCCAGGGCATGGTAGACTGCCCGGAAGCTGTTCATGTTTTTTACCTCCACCTTGGATGTGGTCTCAGGGCTGCCCTCGGGCCGGATACTGATATTGGCATCACACCGGAAGCTGCCTTCCTCCATGTTGGCTGTGGACACCCCCAGGTAGCGAAGTATGCTGTGTAGCTTGGTGAGGTATTGCCTGGCTTCCTCCGGCGAGCGCAGGTCAGGCTCACCGACAATCTCCATCAGCGGCACTCCGGAGCGGTTGACATCCATCAGGCTGTAGGCTTCTCCATCGGGGGGGTTGCGGTGTAGTAGCTTGGCGACATCTTCCTCAAGGTGAACACGGGTTATACCCGCCCTCTTTTTCTGGCCGTTGACCTCAATATTGAGCTGGCCATCATGTCCAACAGGGGCATCATACTGTGAGATCTGGTAGCCCTTCATCAGGTCGGGGTAGGGGTAGTTCTTGCGGTCAAATTTGCTATATTCCGAGATAGCGCAGTTCAGGGAGAGGGCGGTCATTATGGTGTACTCCACCGCCTTCCGGTTGATGGTGGGTAGAACGCCGGGCATGCCCAGGCACACCGGGCAGACGTGGGTATTGGGTGGGGTATTGGCGTAATCAGTACTACAGCGGCAGAACATCTTGCTCCTGGTCTGCAGCTGGGCGTGTACCTCCAGCCCGATAATGGTCTCAAATTCCATTGTCTATCTCACCCCTGAAAGCTCGTTTTAGTATAGCAGTAATGTCGGTGACTGACAAGGAAGGAACATGCTATAATCTATTTTAAGGCGTGGGGATATAGCTCAGCTGGGAGAGCGCTGCGTTCGCATCGCAGAGGTCGGGGGT
>CAZEBT010000079.1:0-7067 GCA_964510485.1 uncultured Dehalococcoidales bacterium
CTTCTATGCCGGGGAAACAGTCCCCGTAAAGGCATATGACCCGTTCATTCCTTTTGCGGGATGCCTCAATCTCCTTGAGTAATCGGTCTTTTAACCCTTCCGGCATTAGATGCAGGTTGGACGGCAGATAGGTGAAACGCAGGTCTGGGTATCTTTCCTCCAGCCGTAGAGCCTTGATAGCCGGTCGGAAGACATTACAGGCGATGATGCGTGTAATTTTGCCGGTCTGCTTTGACATTGCCACCCTAGATATCCCGGATACCGGGGAGAGCCTCCTTTATCTCAGAAGTCAGGTCCAGGTCCAGAACACCCTCTGTATACTCCCTCAGGGTGTTCTGGACGATGTCATTGGCACGGCTCAGCATGTCAGGCCGGTCCCTTTCTTCCCAGATATCGAAGTTACAGCGCACACTAAGGTCGGGGTAGAAGAACTCGTCCATCATGTGTTCTACGGTATGTTCTTCGAGGACATAGTGCCCGCCAGGTCCGACCTTTTCGATTACGTTGAAGCCCAGGGTCTCCTTGTTCACCCTGATACCCCTCAGTATCCGGTGAATCATTCCTATAATTTCATTATCGATAACGAACTGCTCATAGGAGATGGAGTTCCCCGAATCTATTAGTCCGGCTGCCAGGTGAACGCAATCAGCTCCAGCCATGGCTACCAGCAGGTTGGAGAACCCCTCTTCAATGCCTGCCTGGATATCCGGTCTTTTGGCTTCAGTAAGTCCGCCCGAAGCGTAAATGGGTAGATGGTAACACCCTGCCAGCTGGACTGCGGCAGCGTTCATCATCGTCATTTCCACCGAGCCGGCGGCTAATTCCATCTTCCGCAAGTCCATGGTCATGGGGACTGCACCATAAAGCACCCTGGCTCCGGGGGCGAATACCTGGGTGATAGCCACTCCTGCCAGGGCTTCGGCGTGCATCTGTGAGAGGGTCCCGGCCAGGGTTGCCGGCGAGGTTGCCCCGGCAATGGGTGCTGTTGCACAGACAGCGGGGATGCCGTGTGTGGCGCAGAAATTGAGGATGCTTAGTGTGTTGGCTTCAATGGTGAGGGGGCTTATCGGGTTGGTGATTACCGAGACAAAGGGCTTTTCTCGGAGCCTGTCTTCCCCTCCGGCGATTAGACTGGCAAGTTCCCACATCTGCTTGACGCCTTCCAGGGTGTCACAGCCCCCCATCACGTGCTTGGTGGTATGGTTGAAGGCATGATAAAAATCGTTCAAGTGATAGCTTTGAGGTTCCAGGTCGTGGACCTGGCAGGCGATGATATAAAAACGAACGTAGTCCAGGTGGTCAACCAGGGTGGCGGTGTTGGCCACATCTCTCAGCATCGTGAGGCGATAACCGCCTGTCCCCATATCCAGAATGCGAAACACACGCCCTCCGTTAGCAAAGTAGACACTGCCTTCACCAAGGTTCAGGTCATTCTGGCTGTCCCGGGAATAGAGAGTAAACCGGGAAGGTGCCCGGCCCAGTACCTCATCAAGCCAGTCCCCTCTAAAGCGTACCCTCTGATTATCATAGTCCACCTGTGCCCCGGCTGTTTCCAGCGTTTTAAGAAAGGTGCTATCAACTATTCTGATGCCGACATTCTCCAGTATCTGACGTCCTGTCCGGTCAATCTGCTTCACGTGTTCTTTTGGAAGCGGCTGGTAGTATGGCAAACCTGTTCGCATAGTTAGGCTCCTGCTCACCCTGTTTTAAGAATCTGCTCAATGCCCCTGAGTACTTCGTCGGTTTTGGGTGCTACCTGATGTTCGGCAAGGAGCCTTTTTGTCTCTATATTGCAGCGCTGGTACAGGTTCAGTTCCCCTGCCTCTTTCCAGGAATCGTATCGGGAGCGGTCGAGGATTTTCGGCAGGAACTGTGCCTCCATGAAGTGGTCAAAGGTGTGGTCATCGCTGAGGAAGATAGCACCCGGCCCACCACTGGCTACCCTTTCAATTGCTTCAAGGGCGAGGGTCTCCTTATTGACCGGAATCCCTTCGGTAAAGTACCGGCTCATGGCTACCAGTTCGTTAGCCATCGTCACCATCTCCAGTGAGGACGTGCTTCCATATTCCAGAAAACCCACATCATGAATCAGGTTGGCTCGGGAGAGCATGGCGCTGATGATGGAGAACATAGCCTCGGCTCCTGCCTGGGCATCCATAACCTTGGCGTCTGATGCCCCGGCAAAGGCCCATACAGGCAGGCCGTAGATTTCATCACGCATATCGGCAAGAGCAGCCTGAGAGAGGCTCCACTCAGGGCAACCGTACGAGACTACGGCAGATTTCATATCCAGAATGCTGACATTGGGACCGAAGAGGAAGGGTGCTCCTCTGTTGACCAGCTGATGTACCACGAGTCCTACCAGATTCTCGGCTATTCCCAGGGCCATAGCTCCGGCAAGTGTAACCGGGGCCCCACCCCCGGCGTTGGAGCCTGAGGGAAGGCAGATGGGTATCCCTTTTTCGGCGCAGAAGATAAGCTTCTCCATAACGTTTTCGGGGAAGAGCAGCGGGCTGATAGCCTCTGAGTAATTAAGTATGAAAGGCTTCTGCCGCAGGCTTTCGGCTCCTCCCGTGACCAGGCAGGCAATCTCATAGATTCTGGCAATATCTTTACCGCTGTCGGCGATGAACACAATGGGTTTACCGGTGTTCTTGACCATCTCGGCAAAGACGTGGACATAGATGTCTTCAATGGGGACATCCTCAGGGTTTGCCATAGACATGGCAAACGACATATTCTCAAGGGCATCTACCAGCCTGGTGAAATTAGCGGCATCCTTCAAGACCGCCCGGCGGCGCTGCCCCGTCTCCAGGTCCAGCGTGAACGTGGCATCGGAACCGGTGCCGTAGAAATAGTTGCCATCGGTGAGAGGCATAGCTTCATTGCCTCTCTGGTCATAGAGGGTAATCTGCCGGGGGGCTGATTTCAGAGCCCCTTCGACAGTATCAGCCGGTAGCCTGACCCAATCACCGTTAGAAACCCTGGCTCCAGCACCGGCAAGCATCTCCAGAGCGCCGGGGTGCTCCATTTTAAACCCGGTCTTCTCAAGGATTTCCAGGGCAGCGAAATGGATTGCCAGCGCCTGCTCCCGGCTCAGGACTTTCAGCCGGGGTTGAAGGGTGGGGGTATCCACTGGTTTCATGTTTCACTCCTTTGTGACGGGAGACCTCTCAGGAGATGCCAAGTAGCTCCTTGGCTTTGCTTACGGCAGAGCCGGCATCGGAGGCATAAGAGTCAGCCATTATCTTCTGAGCATACCTTTCGGTAACCGGAGCCCCGCCAATCATCACCTTGACCCTGTTTCTAAGCCCGGCCTTTTCCAGAGCCTCAATGGTCTGAGGCATAGCCGGCATTGTGGTGGAGAGTAGGGCTGACATACCGACAATATCCGGTTCAACCTCTCTTGTTTTTTCTACGAACTTCTCCGGGGAAACATTTACCCCCAGGTCGGTAATGGCGAATCCGGCGCCCTCCAGCATCATGGAAACCAGGTTCTTGCCAATATCGTGCAGGTCGCCCCTGACGGTTCCAATCAGTACCTTCCCCTTGGATGTAACCTCGCCTTCCTGGAAGAATGGCTTGAGCAGGTTGGTGCACTCCTGCATCGCCTTGCCGGAGCGCAACATCTGGGGGACAAATATCAGCCCCTTTGAATATCTCTCGCCTACCTCATTCATGGTGGCAATAAGGCCCTCATTAAGAATATCTTGGGCACTGCCACCAGCATCCAGGGCTCTCTGTGTCTCAGTGACGGCTGTTTTGGTGTCTCCATTGACTACCGCTTCACTCAGTGCTTTAAGATCGCTCATCTTCAGCCTCCTTGAGCTGGTATCTATAAGTTTTCATCAGCTACCCGGGTCAACCCGACTGGCACCGGCATGGGATACAGTCGGGAGGAGGTGGGCTGATACGGGGTCTCCTGGCCCTGTAAGAAGCGTAGACGATTACCAGTGTGATGTCAATACTCTGGTGCTGCCAGACTCTATCGTCCTGAAATCGGTTTCCATTTCGGCCTGTCCGGGTGTAGGCTTTTTGGCTCATGATTTTGACCCTTCTGCCCCATGATATTCCACCTGATTGACCTTACTGTGGGTACAGCCTGGTATTAGAATGGACTAGGTGCTCATCAATAATAGATAGAAGCCCCAGGCAAAGGGATAAGCATAAGCAGGGAGAGGGTACATTTGCTTGATAAAGTAAAGATTTCAGGTCTCCACACGAAGGTTAATACTCCATTCCCGCCGGGTGAAGACCTGGTTATCAAAGCAAGGGGTATTACCAAGCTATACAGACATGTTCCGGCTCTCAGGGACCTCGAGATAGGGGTCAGGGAGGGTGAAATCCTGGGAATAATAGGCCATAACGGTGCCGGCAAGACAACCATGTTGAAGATACTAACCGGGCTGGTGGCTCCCACCGCCGGCACTGTAGAGATTATGGGCAGGGACCTGGCCAGGGACGGCCGGCAGATTAAGAAGTTCATCGGGTACCTGCCTGAAGAGAGCCCTCTTTACGAGAACATGAGCGTCCTGGAGTACCTGATGTTTTTTTCGGAAATCTATCAGATACCCAGGAAGAGGGCCGGGGAGCGGATAGATAGACTGCTGGCGGCATTGAGGCTTGAGGAGAGGGATAAGCTTGGTGGCGAGCTTTCCAAGGGCATGAGGAGAAAGGTTGCCATAGCACGCACACTGCTGCATGACCCCAAATTATTGATACTTGATGAACCCAACGCCGGGCTGGACCCGCTGACGTCGTTCTTTATCATTGATTACCTGAAGACCTTGAAGAGTGAGGGTAAGACGATAGTATTGAGTGCCCACAACCTGTTTCATATTGAGTACATATGCGACCGGGTTGCCATCCTGAGAAATGGAGAGTTGCTGGTCTGCGATTCTATGGAGTCAATAAGGAAGAGACTCGGCAGTAGAGAGTACGAGATAACGTTCAACGCCAGCGAGGGTCTGGACTACGAGACAAGGGGAGATAACTACATGGTCAGGACGGCTGATGTTGGGCAGATAGCATCGGTGCTGGAGAATATAGCCAGCAATGGCTGGGCACTGATTGATATCTCAATACGGCAGTCGGCGCTTGAAGATATATATGTAACACTGATGAATGGTGACGAGAGCATTCCTCAGATTGCCAATTAGATAGTGTTCTCGGAAGTACAGAAATATAGCTTGCTGTTTGCCATGAAAAACATCCTGGTCATATCAAAGCGAGAGGTCTCTCGCCTCAGGTCACGGTTCAGGGGCAGGTCAGGAATTATTATACCGGCTGTTGTGGTTCTTTCCGTTGTCATTTCGTATATGGTCTCTCAACAGGGTTTTGTCCTGAGCCAGGAGTTTTACGCGGTGGGCGTGTCGCCGGATAGCGGCGTACCGTCAGACAGTCGCTTTAACGTTGTTATGCTCGACCCTGAAGACGGTCGTGCGATGCTTGATGCCGGGGCCATAGATATATATCTCGGTGAGGATAGGGTTGAATACAGGAAAGACGAGCGGTCGCAGTATGCCGTTGGGGCTCTGAAGCAGTTCCTGAAGAGACAGGAGCTCATCAGGATATCGGGTGAGTATGACATTGATAGGGCATTCCCGCTTCGCATTGAGGTCAACCACCTGGAGGCACCGGAGGATAATGTCGGTACAGGGGTACCGGTATCGCTGTGGGGCACCACGGAATCTGCGGAGACCGCCACGGCGCCGGACGGCGTGCCCGAATCGGCGGTCAACGGTAATACCGTGGTTATGGAGCAGCTGGACAGGTTCCAGGATGACGGCGCGCTGCCGGAATTCAAGGCTGAGTTTACCTCTGATAAGGAGATAATTATCCCTTCACTGATGAGTCCCCCGATACCCCTTGCCCAGGTGATAATTGCCTTCTTTTATGTTGTGCCGATATTTTTTATCAGCGTTTTCTTTACCAGCAGTTTCATGGAGGAGAAGATAAACAGGAAGCTTAATGTCCTGCTGTCTACCCCGGTTACCCCGTTTCAGATTATCATGGGCAAGATGCTGCCCTACATTGTTTATTCCGTTATTGTCACCATCGCCATCACTCTGCTGCTGAAGGGTAATATCCTCCTGGCTCTGGCTATATTTATCCCCGTTACACTTTTCATCCTGTCAATCTACCTCATGGTGGCTCTGTTATACAGGACTTTCAAGGACCAGACCTTTTTTTCGCTGCTTGCCGTATCAGTTATTACCCTGTATCTCATCTACCCGTCAACGTTGTCCGGAGTCAGTGACCTGAGCAGTATATCGCCGCTCAATCTGGCAGTACAGATGTACAGGGGCGAGACTTTCGGGCTGGCGGAGTATTTCTTCGCCACATCCCCGATGTATCTCGTGTTTTCACTTTCCATGCTGGTCGGCGTGCGTGTCTTTAATGAGGAGTACCTGATGGGCTTCAGGCCGCTGCATTCCAAACTGGGTGAGGCAATCTATCTGGCGATAGATAAGGACCACCTGCACCTGTCAATATTCGTCCTGAGCGTGCTGGTCATTCCACTGGTGTTTATGGTGCAGCTGGCATCCATCGTCATCGCCTTTAACCTGCCCATGCCCCTGTCTCTGGTAGCCCTGTTGATAGTATCGGTTATTGTGGAGGAGGTCGCCAAGTCGGCGGGGATAATGGTGCTGTTGCAGAATAGGGCTCTCAAGTCGCTAAAGAGCGTTGTGCTACTTTCGTTCATCACGGCACTAGGATTTTTCATCGGTGAGAAGCTGCTGCTCTACGTTGCCCTGTATGTGATATCTGAGTCAATGTTCACGGCGGCTGTCTTCGGCACGGGGCTGTTGCTGATTGTGCCGCTAATAGCGCACTTCGTATTCACCTCCATTGTGTGTCTCATAACGGCCCGTTTCGGCACCAGGTTCTACCCGTTAGCTATCCTGGCAGGCTCGGCGGTTCACGCCTTATACAACCTGTGCGTTATAGGGGTGATACCGTGAGCAGATTCTTCGTCATGGTAAAGAGGGAGCTGAGGTCACTCACCAGGGAGAAGACAATAGTGCTGGCTATAATTATCCAGCTCTTCCTGGCTTCATTCTCAT
>CAZEBT010000080.1:0-7033 GCA_964510485.1 uncultured Dehalococcoidales bacterium
TGCTAGAATAGAGGTGAAATATGAGCAGTATTATAGATTCTTTTCATCGGCGCATCAATTATGCACGCATCTCGGTTACCGACCGCTGTAACCTTCACTGTATCTACTGTGCAGACAGAGCAGCGCCTCACCTGTTGCATGAGGATATACTCCGCTACGAGGAAATCCACAGGGTGGTACAGGCAGCCGCCGGGCTGGGCGTTCAGAAGATTCGCCTGACCGGAGGAGAGCCGCTGGCAAGGCTGGACCTGAGCCGGCTGGTAGAGTTGCTCTCTCAGGTTGAAGGCATTGACGAGGTCTCACTGACCACCAACGGAACAATGCTCGACAGGTACGCCGATGAGCTTAAAGCAGCCGGGCTGAAGCGGGTAAATATCAGCCTGGACTCATTCAAGGCAGATAAGTTCAAGTATATCACCGGAAGTGATAGGCTGGAGGACGTACTCAGCGGCATTGAGGCGGCTAAGAAGGCAGAGCTCCACCCGGTCAAGATAAACATGGTAGTCCTCAAGGGTATCAATGATGATGAGGTGGTTGACTTTGCCCGCAGGAGTATCAGTGATGGCTGGCACGTGCGGTTCATTGAGCACATGCCGTTTGCCAACACTGAGGCTGAGCACAACGGACTGGTATCTATTGGGGAAGTAATGGCAATGATTCAGGCGTCGCTTGGAGAACTCAAGCCCTCGTTTCCGAAAGCAGGCAATGGCCCCGCCAGGTATTACCAGTTGCCTGCTGCCGAGGGGACTGTAGGATTCATAGGGCCGGTAACCGAGTGCTTCTGCGCTAATTGTAACCGCTTTCGCCTCACTGCGGACGGTCAACTGAGGCCGTGTCTCCTGGAAGACGACGAGGTGGATATCAAGGGGCCGCTGCGAGATGGTGCCAGTATCGAGGAACTGGGGCGGTTAATGCAGAAGGCGGCTGCTCTAAAGAGGGCACAGCACCGGCTTGGTGAAGAGCATGCCCCGGTGAAACGGCAGATGAGGCAGATAGGAGGCTAGGCTGCTTGACCAGTTAAATAAAAACCGGTGATAAAGTTTGAAGGGGCGAAGCCCCTTCAAAACCTATATCTCCCCCTCTCCTTTGAAGGAGAGGGGGACAAAGCGGGTCCCCAGGAAAATCGAAGATTTTTCTGGGTGCTCACAGGGGGTGAGGTAGGAAAAGCTCCGATTATATCCCCCACGATATGCATCAATACCTACATAAGTTATACAACAATGGAATACCCTTACTCAGTATACGAAAGTTGAGACTGAGAGAGGAGGTGGATAGTGTCTGAGCTAACTCATCTTGATTCGGGGGGTGAAGCCCGAATGGTAGATGTCGGCAGGAAGGGTGATACCGAGCGTGAGGCTGTTGCCAGGGGCAGGGTGGTAATGAAACCGGGCACACTGGAGCAAATCAAGACCGCCAGCCTCAAGAAGGGGGATGTCCTGGCGGTAGCCAGGGTAGCCGGCATCATGGCAGCCAAGAAGACCCCCGACCTGATACCCCTGTGCCACCCGATAATGATTGATAACATCGCGGTTGACTTTGACCTCTCCGAGGGTGGTGCCGTAGGAATCACCGCCACGGCAAAGAGTACCGGCAGGACCGGCGTGGAGATGGAGGCACTGGTGGCTGCCTCAGTAAGTGCCCTGACTATCTACGATATGTGCAAGTCAGTAGATAAAAGTATGACCATCACCGATATATACCTGGAGAGCAAAAAGGGCGGCAGGAGTGGGACGTACCGGAGAAAATAGTTAGCTAGAACAGCGTTACCGTGACCGGCTCGCCCTTCTCCACCATATCAATATTCTGGGCTATCTCTATGTAGCCGTCCGCCTCGGCAACACTGGTTATCGCCCCCGATTCCTTGAATACGGGGACAGCCTCGTCACCGACGATTTTGACCGTGAGGAACTGCCTCCTGCCCACACTCCCCGGCACTCTCCGGGAAAGCCTGGCCTCGATTGTCTCCCCCCTTCTCGGCGGCAGGTGTGCCATCTTCCTTACCGCCGGCAGGATGAAAAGGTAGGTATTTATCAGGCAGGAAGTAGGATAGCCGGGCATCCCCATGAGCGGCTTTCCCTGCACCATAGCGAAAATGGTCGGCTTGCCGGGCTTCACCTGAATCCCGTGAAAGAGAATCTCTCCCCAGCCCTGAAGGACATCGACCAGCAGGTCTCTCTCTCCTACCGAGGAGCCTCCTGAGAGCACCACCAGGTCGCTTTTCAGGGCTTCCTTAATCGTTGCTCTGAGCTCGTCCAGATTGTCACCCGAGATTCCGACCCGGTAGGGAATTCCGCCGTTTGCCTTCACCACCGAGGAGATTGTGTGGGAGTTAATATCGTAGACCTGCCCCCGTTTTAGCTTCTTGCCAACCTCAATTACCTCTTCCCCGGTAGGGAGTACCGCCACCCCCGGCTTCTCATAGACCCTGATGCTGGTTATCCCCTGAGAGGCGAGCACCCCGACTCTCCCCGGGTCGAGGACAAAACCCTCTCTTAGAACAGTAGCCCCTCTCTTGATATCCTCTCCCTTCCTGGCTACATTGGCCCCCGGAAAAGACGATTTAAAAATCTTTACCCGGCCGTTTTCGGACTCGGTGTCTTCAACCATGACCACGGCATCGGCTCCCCGGGGCATCACTGCCCCGGTAGCAATCTGAATACATTCACTGTTGTTTACCCTCTGTTCGGGTGATTCCCCGGCATGTACCTCACCGACCATACTCAGAACCCTGGGGCTGAACTGACCGGCATGGAAGGTGTCCTTTGCCTTAACCGCGTAGCCGTCCATAGCCGCTCTATCAAAGGGTGGAATGCTCAGAGAAGCCGTAATATCTTCTGCCAGGACCCTCCCGGCGGCATCATCAATATTGACTGTCTCCACCCTGGTAAGCGGCTCTATGTTTGCCTCAACAACTGCCCTGGCTTCCTCAAAGGGAAGCAGTGCCCCGAAGGGTTTCATCGTGATGCCTCCCTGACCATGTGCCCGATTTCGGGCAGGATTATCCTGTCCACTGCCAGGGTTACCGCCCCGAGAGAGCCGGGGAGGCAGATTATAACCCTGCCACCAGCCACGCCAGCCACCGCCCGGCTCATAATGCTGCCGGTGCCTATCTCCTGGTAGCTGAGGGAGCGGAAAAGCTCCCCGAAGCCGTCTAGTTTCTTATCAAGAATGGGGTATATTGTTTCCACGGTGATGTCCCGGTGGCTTACCCCGGTGCCGCCGCTGGTGATGATAACCTGAAGCCCCTTTTGTCCCAGAAGCTCATTTATCTTCTTTTTAATGGAGCCGGTATCGTTTTTCAGGATAGAGTAGTCCACGACACGGTGCCCGTTTTCGCTGAGCTTCTGTTTGATATAGCTGCCGGACTCGTCGTCCTGCTCGGTTCGGCTGTCGGAGATGGTGAGGACGGCGCAGGTTATGCTGCGGGGTGATTCTTTTTTGTGCTGGTGGTAGCTCATTTAAGTAAATCTCTTTTTTTAATTTTATAATTTATAGGGTAACCCTATCCCCTGTATCCCCTTCCCCTTCGGTAAGGGGAAGGGGAATTATTTTTTAAGAGGGGCGAAGCCCCTCTTGGACTCCCCGATTTGCTACTGCATAGATAGCTGCTCGCCTTCCTTCTTGGAAACCCGTGGTGCTCTGGCAAAGGTGACGCTGGTCTGGGTCTGTGGGGGCATGTCAACTGTCTTGCCCTGCAAAAGCTCCTCTATAGTCAGTATCTGTATTTTAGGGTAATCCTTATTCCAGATTGGGGAGTGGTAGTAGCCGGCATCCAGAGCCTCGGAAACCATTGGAGTGGTAGGCGGTTCTAAGGTGATAAAGACGCCTATGGCATCGTTAGCTGCCACTGCCTTGAGTTCCCTGACAGCGTTTACCCCTACGTGCCCGCTCTTTACCTGAACGACCACCTGTTTCGGCTTGCCACTGACCTCGTCTATGAATTGAATAACCCCATCAATACCTTTATCAGCACCCTTCTTTTTCTCGCCAAGGGGTCTGGCGCCAATTTTGCCGGTTGCCCAATACTGAAATTGATAACGTCCGTCAGGTTTTTGGTGGGCTAAAGCCCTGGCGCTGGCTAAATCTACCGGCTCACCGATAACCTCGGCGTCAATGCCGAAGCTGTCCTTGAGGCGGGTGCGCATCAGGTTAATAGCTAGATGGGTAACATCAATACCTATCCATCTTCTGTTCAGCTTCTGGGCAGCCACCACCGCCGTACCACAGCCACAGAACGGGTCAAGGACAATATCACCCTCATTAGAGCTAGCATTGATGATGCGCTCTAGTAGGGAAAGAGGTTTTTGGGTATCGTAACCAAGACGTTCGGCAGATAAATTATGCATTTGTGAAATATCTATCCAAATGTCCTGGAGAACTGTCCCCTTGATTTCACTTTCATAGCGCTTAAGCCGAGGCATCCCTTTTTTAGGATAGTGAATTCTTCCTTCATTATCGAGCTGCTCAAGCTTATCTTTTGTTGTTGCCCATGTCCGATTTTGAGATGGCCAAATGCCTTTCCATTCGTATAATAGGTTGCCGCCATCACCGTGACGTGGAGCTGTTAGGTCAATTCTTGCATACCGTTCTTTGCGAGTTTCGTCGTATTGGTCAAAAAAAGTCTCAATATATTCTGGGTCTGGCTTTTGAAAAACCACATTCCAAGTGTAATTACTGCTTTTGCTGTAAAAGAACATAATGTCGTGGATTCTTCCACACCTAGATGGGTCGTTGTGAGCAAATGTTCTCTTCCATACAATCTCATTCCTGAAATTGGCTGGCCCGAATATCTGGTCTAGTACCAGTTTCAGATAGTGGCTGGCGGTGGGGTCGCAGTGGAGGTATAGAGAGCCAGTGGGCTTGAGGACTCGGTGTAGCTCTACCAGCCGTATAGCCATCATTACTAAGTATGCCATGACATCGTTACCGCCTATGGCGTCGTGCAGGGCACCAATCAGCTTACCTACTTTCAATGGCCCTTGCGTAACAATTTCGTGGTAGGTATCCTGTGCTGTTTGTGTCCAGTGCCAGGTATCGGTGAAGGCTTTAATCTGGGCTTCGGATTCAATACCGCCGTTTTCCTTGAACAGAATGTTGTAGTCCTTCTTGCTATTGAATGGAGGGTCGAGATATATCAGGTCAATTGAGTTGTCCGGAATATACTTTCTGAGTATTTCCAGATTGTCACCATAGTAAAGGACATTGGTGTTAAGTTCATTCATGTGCCACCTCACCCCCTTTGTCCTATTACTTACCCCAGTGCCTCTTTTCTGAGAATATCGGCTTTATCGGTCTTTTCCCAGGGGATGTCAAGGTCTTCGCGGCCGAAGTGCCCGTAGGCAGCTAAAGCCTTGTATATCGGGCGGCGGAGGTCAAGGTACTTGATTATGGCTGCCGGTCTGAGGTCGAAGTGCTTCTTAATCAGGTTAAGGATAACCTCATCGTCGACCTTGCCGGTGCCAAAGGTCTCAATAGAGACGGAGAGGGGGCGGGCAACACCGATGACATAGGAGACCTGGAGCTCAAGGCGTTCGGCGAGCCCGGCGGCTACCATATTCTTGGCGATATACCTTGTCATATAGGCAGCCGAGCGGTCAACCTTGGTGGGGTCTTTGCCCGAAAAGGCACCGCCGCCGTGCCGGGCGAGACCGCCGTAGGTATCCACCAGAATCTTGCGCCCGGTGAAACCGGTATCTGATACCGGCCCCCCGATGACAAACCGGCCGGTGGCGTTGACAAAGAACCTGGTATCTTTATCAATCAGTGAGGCCGGAACCACGGTTTTGATGACCTTCTCGATAATATCCTTCTCCATCTGTTCGCTGCTGACATCATCGTCGTGCTGGGCAGCGATAACTATGCTGGTGACACGCGTGGGGGTGCCTTTGTTATACTCAACGGTTACCTGCGACTTGCCGTCGGGGCGAAGGTAGGGCAGTGTATTGTCCTTCCTTACCTGAGCCAGGCGCTGGCACAGCTTGTGCGATAAAGAGATAGGTAAGGGCATAAGCTCAGGCGTTTCGTTACAGGCAAAACCGACCATCATTCCCTGGTCGCCAGCCCCGGTTTCGTCAAGCCCATCAGCGGGCGCGCCTCCTTTGACCTCCCTTGACTTGCTTACCCCCATATCAATATCTGATGACTGTTCTGTAACCCCGACCAGCACCCCACATGACTTATAATCAAACCCATAGCTAGGGTGGGTGTAGCCTGCATCACGCACTACGTTCTTTACTATTTGTGGAATATCAACGTAGCAATCGGTGGTAATCTCACCCAGCACCATTACCAGTCCGGTGGTTGTGGCTACCTCACAGGCTACCCTTCCCTGCGGGTCCTGCGCCAGGATGGCATCAAGGATAGCATCCGATATCTGGTCACACAGCTTATCGGGGTGCCCTTCGGTAACTGATTCCGAGGTGAGCAAATATTTGGTCGAGCTCTTAATGCTGTTGGTCATCTCTTCTCCTTTCTAGGTCCCTTCTCGCCAGCTATTCAGGTATCTATCCTGTTCCGCTGTCAGAGAATCAATATTGATTCCCATAGAGTCCAGTTTGAGGCGAGCTACCTGTTTATCAATCTCTTCGGGGACGGGGTAAACGTTGGGTTTGAGTTTACCCTTACTCTTCACTATATACTCCATACACAGTGCCTGGTTGGCGAAGCTCATATCCATAACACTAGCCGGGTGTCCCTCAGCGGCAGCCAGGTTTATCAGCCTCCCCTCCCCCAGCAGATATAATCGCTTGCCATCCTTCAGGGTATACCTTTCAACAAAGGGGCGTACCGGTTGTTTATCACTGGACATCTCCTCAAGAGCCGGGATGTTAATCTCTACATTGAAATGTCCGCTGTTAGCCAGTATTGCCTCGTCCTTCATTGCCTCAAAATGAGTTTTATCAATGACATTCTTGTTGCCGGCGATGGTAATGAAGATATCGCCTACCCTGGCAGCCTCGGTTAGCGGCATAACCTGGTAGCCGTCCATGACTGCCTCCAGGGCACGGACCGGCTCTACCTCGGTTATGATTAC
>CAZEBT010000081.1:0-6906 GCA_964510485.1 uncultured Dehalococcoidales bacterium
AATAGCCCGGGATGGGGAGATTAGCGCGGCTACCGAGGAGGTGCTGAAGGCAGCTATCCAGGAGTTCAAGCAGAGTCATTTTGCAGGGTAGGTCAGAGAGGGGTTTATTCAACTGGAGTATCTAAAATAGGAGAAAGCTGAAGGGGCAGAGTCTCTTCAAGAACCTCTGATTTGTCCCCTCCTTAAAAGAAAGGAGGTCACGATGTGGTTACTAATTTTGGCAATAGTTATACTGTCTTTTTCTGCATTCTTTGGTGGTTACCTAGCCGAGTTTTATACGACTCGTTTCGAGATTGCCAAATTCGCTAAGTTAACTTCCATGATATTATTTTTTGCCGGCATTATTATGCTATTCGTGGCTGTGGGTTGGTGGGGACTTGCTGGCATAGCTGGGTATGGGCTTCTGTTCACATTGTCAAGGCTATTCTGGCATAAACGTTTGGAATCATATTTGAAAGCAGGCATTGACCCGTATCATGGGAAGTTGAGCCAACGCTAGCATTTTAATAGTCGGGACTAGGTTTCTGTAAAGGAGAGATATTAAGGTAGAGAGGTTAGAGATTGGCAGATATTCGCTTAATTCGTCGTCGAATACGGGGTGTTCAGAGCATAGCCAAGATTACGCGGGCTATGGAGATGATTGCCACTTCTAAGATGAGGCGGGCGCAAGAAGCCGGGTTGGCGGGAAGGCCTTATGATGAGAAAATCCAGCAGGTGATAGCGGACCTGGCGGCTATTCAGTCCGGTAGTGCACCTCACCCTTTGCTGCAGCGAAGAGAGGTAAGCAAGATAGGGGTGGTGCATATTACGCCTGACCGTGGTCTTTGCGGAGGCCTTAATGCCAGTGTTAACCGGAGAACAGCGGGCTTCATCCTGGAGCAGAGTGTGCCGGTTACATTGGTGACAGTGGGTCGCAAAGGGATTGATTTTATGAGGCGGTACGGTCGAGATGTTCGGGCTGAGTTCAGCCGGCTGGGGGACCGCCCTGAGCTGTTGGATACCCTGCCGATATCGCGGGTTGTTATTGACGACTATACCAACGGCGTTGTCGATATGGTCTATCTGGTCTATGCCCGGTTTGTCTCCACGATGGTGCAGAGGCCGGAGCTGGAGCAGATACTACCTGTTGAGCCGGCCGTCTTACCGGCAATGCAGAATGTAGAGTATATCTACGAGCCGAGTCCAGATGCGGTGCTGGGGGAGCTGTTACCCAGGTTTGTGGAGATGCAGGTCTACCACGCTATCCTGGAGTCTATTGCCAGTGAGCAGTCGGCGAGGATGGTGGCGATGCGGAATGCTACCGATAACGCCAACGAGCTTACTCAGGACCTGACCCTGCTGTATAACAAGGCACGGCAGGAGTCAATCACCAGGGAGCTTCTGGATATTACCGGCGGGGCGGCAGCGGTGAAATAGATAGCGGGGAGAAGTCCCTGAGAGTTTAAGGGGAGACTGGAGGATATCATGGCGAAGGGTAAAGTAGCTCAGGTAATCGGGACGGTGGTTGATATAGAGTTTCCTCCCGACGGACTACCGACGCTGTTTAATGCCATTGAGATTGCCACGGACGGCGGTAAGATTGTCCTGGAGGTGCAGGACCATATAGGGAACAACTGGGTGAGGTGCCTGGCGCTGGCCCCGACTGACGGGCTGGCACGGGGGGTGGAGGCAGTGGATACCGGGGTGCCAATCACGGTACCGGTGGGGCGGGGTACACTGGGCCGGCTGTTTGATGTTGTGGGGGAGCCGCTGGACAATCTTGGTGAGGTTAAGGCTACGGAAAACTGGTCGATTCACCGTCCGCCACCTTCATTCGAGGCACAGGAGACAACGCCACAGCTTCTGGAGACGGGGCTCAAGGTTATTGACCTGATTACTCCCTTTACCAAGGGGGGCAAAACGGGTGCTTACGGCGGTGCCGGGGTGGGCAAGACACTGATTATCATGGAGCTTATCCGCAACATCGCTACCGAGCACGGCGGCTTTTCAGTTTTCGCCGGTGTCGGGGAGAGGTCGCGTGAGGGTAATGACCTGTGGAACGAGATGAAGGAATCGGGGGTGATTGATAAGACGGTTATGGTCTTCGGGCAGATGAACGAACCACCGGCGGTGCGTTTCCGCGTGGGGCTGACCGGGCTGACCATGGCTGAGTTTTTCCGTGACATTGAGGGTCAGGACGTTCTGCTGTTTATTGATAATATCTACCGCTATACCCTGGCCGGAATGGAGGTATCGGCTCTGCTGGGGCGAATGCCTTCGGCGGTGGGTTATCAGCCCACCCTGGCTACCGAGATGGGTGACCTTCAGGAGAGGATTACCTCAACGAAGCGTGGTTCAATCACCTCCTTTCAGGCTATCTACGTTCCGGCAGACGATTACACCGACCCGGGAGTGGTTACCAGCTTTGGGCACCTTGATGCGGTTGTTGCCCTGGAGAGGTCCATTGCCGAGCAGGGCCTGTATCCAGCAGTGGACCCGTTAACCTCGACCTCGCGCATTCTGGACCCGGGTATTGTTGGTGAAGAGCACTACCGGATAGCTCGTGAGGTGCAGCGGGTGCTCCAGCGCTACAAGGACCTCCAGGACGTGATTGCCATACTTGGTATTGAGGAGCTCAGCGAGGAGGACAAGCTGATTGTAGGGCGGGCGCGCAAGATACAGAGGTTCCTCTCTCAGCCGATGTTTGTTGCCGAGGCTTTTACCGGCAGAGAGGGTAAATACGTGTCCCGGGAGGAGACGGTGCGTGGTTTCAAGGAGCTTCTGGAGGGCAAGCATGATGCCCTGCCGGAGCAGGCCTTTTTCATGATGGGTACCATAGATGAGGTAGCTGCGGAGGCTGAGAGGCTGGGGGCTGAGGCGTAATGGCTGGTATAAGGCTTGATATTGTTACCGCAGAGAGACAGGTCTTCTCCGAGGAGGTGGATGTGGTGGTCGCTCCCGGGATTGAGGGTGAGCTGGCAGTCTTACCGCACCACGCACCCCTGATGACCGCACTGCAGCCGGGTGAGTTGCGGGTGAGGAAGGGTGGTGAGGAGTTGTATCTGGCGGTTACCGGGGGTTTTCTTGAGGTGCGGCCGGACAGGATAACGATTCTGGCAGACGCTGCTGAGAGGGCCGAGGAGATTGATATAGCCCGTGCTGAGGAAGCGAAGCGGCGCGCTGAGGAAGCACTCGGTCGTCGTTCTGATGAGGTAAATGGTGCCCGGGCAGAGGCAGCATTGCGACGTTCACTGATTCGCATCAAGGTAGGGGAGAAGAGGAGGAGGAGGAGAGGGGGAGAGGTCTAGAGGGGCATGGTGAGAGAGGGACACCTGCGCATCTACTTGATAGCATAGAGCTTTCCATCGTGCGAGCCTACATATATGGTATCCCCGGAGACGGCCGGGGATGATGTGATTTTGTCGCCGGTAGGGAAGTCCCAGAGTTTCTTGCCGGTGGTAGCATCCAGGGCATAGAGACGGCCATCGTCACTGCCAACGTAAATGACATTGTTTCCCAATGCAGGTGAGGACCTGGTGGTATCGCCTAAGGGGGACCACCACTGTATTTCGTGAGTCTGGGCATCTATGCGATATATTTTATTATCGGAGCTGGTGTATATGGTGCCATCGGTTGCGATGGGAGTGGAGGAGGACGTCATACCCAGCCTGAGCCTCCACAGGTAGCCAGATATGGGTGGGGGTGGTGGTGCCAGGCGGAATGCGTAGAACTGTAGCCACCAGTTCCGGTAGTCGTGTTCACCGGGCCAGTTTCGTGCACTACCGTCAATGGCGTAGAGGAGACCGCTGGCATTGATATAGATAACCCCGTCATCCACCGCTGGAGAGCCAGTAATCGACTGGTATGTTTTAAAGCCAAGACGATACCTCCCGTTCTGTGAATGCAGACCGTAGCAGATACCATCCATTGCCCCGATGTAGACGATGCCGTTGGCTACTGCCGGTGCTGATGACAGGTGGCTGCCTGTGTTGAAGTCCCAGAGCTTTGTTCCGGTTACTGCGTCCAGGGCATAGATATTATAATCGTCACCACCGAAGTAAACGATACCGTTGGCTATTGCCGGGGATGATTTAACGGTGTAGCGTGTCTTGAAATCCCAGAGTCTTTCACCGGTTTCTGCATCAAGGGCATATAGCCTGCTGTCGTTTGAGCCGAAATATACCACGCCGTTGGCAACTACTGGTGAGGACTCTATCCAGGACTCTGCCTTGAACTCCCAGCGTTTGGTGCCGGTTTCTGCATCGAGAGCATAGAGTTTCCAATCCCTGGAGCCGACATAAACAGTGCCGTTGGCTATTGCCGGGGATGAGTGGATTGGGCCGCCTGTAGAGAAGGCCCATTTCTGAGTGCCTTCTGGCGTGGTGCCGAGGAGGTTGGTGCTGCCAGTGCGGCCCAGGTCGCGGTGAAACATGGTCCATTTCCCGGGGAGGGAGCTGGAATTTACGGTTGCTGGTGGTCTGAATATTACGTCAGTGAAGTGGTATAGACCGAGGAATACGGCGGTGGAGAGCAATAGTGGCGCAACCAGGCTGACAGCAATTATCCTGAGCATCCTCAGGCGCTTCAGGCGTAACAGTCTTCGTCCTGTTATTCTGGCTAGTTCCTGGGATGTTACCGGCTGGACGGAATAGAGGGATGCGCCCCAGCAATACCTACAGTGCAGTGTTCCGTAGGGGTTTGGTTCCTTGCAAATAGGGCATATCAGCCAGAGTTCATTTTCAGATTCGGTGTTTCCGGGCGGGGAAGTCACAAATAACCTCTAACCAGCATGAGCATAAATTATTTCAGGGCTTTGCCGTGGTTGTCCTGGATATATAATAACATCTCCTTCCGCTCTTAGTAAAAGGAGACGGCACAATTTGGCAATCTCAATGGCGACAGATATCCAGGGGTTGCCCTGAGTTAGAATCTGCGGGTGATGTTATTGAGCAAGTCCAGGTGTATGGGCTGTTTTGCAGGGTGATGAGAATGGCCGCTGGCTCTTTATGCCGTTTCAGATAATCTCGAGGGTAGCCCTGGTCCCGCCTTTGGCTGCTTTCACTCTGATTAAGGTACGCATGGCTTCGGCTATACGGCCTTGTTTGCCAATAACCCTGCCCTTATCATCATCGGCAACCTGTAGCTTGATTATTATGCCGCGTTCGTCCTCTTCCTCGCTAACCTGAACATCATCAGGTGCATTGACAATTGATCGGGCGATGTACTCTACTAGTTCTTTCATGGTTTCTCCTTGGTTGTTCTAAACTTTTCCATAATGCTTGTTTTTGCTAGTAGTCTGGCAGCGGTGGCTGTTGGCTGGGCTCCCTGCCTGAGCCACTTCAGTGCCTCTTCTTCTTTAATGACAATTGTTTCAGGGTCGGTCAGAGGGTCATAGTGCCCGATAATGCTAATAAATGCACCGTCACGGGGCGCCCGAGCATCAGCGACAACAAGTCGATAGCTTGGTCTCTTCCTGGCCCCCATGCGGCGTAATCTTATCTTTACCATTTGGCAAGCATATTATGCGCCAATTAGTAGCTGGTTGTCAATAGGGGGCTGTCTGGCCGGGCTGTAGTTGTCAATGGGTTGTTCAACGGTTATAATCTGGAGTATGGAGTTGAGGAGACTACACGGCTGGCAAATTGATATTAGGGAGGCACTGGAGCTACAGCGCCGTCTGGCGGTGCAGGTTTCCAGGAGCGATGGGGACATAACACCTCGCCTGGTAGCTGGTGTGGATGTATCGGTGTCAAGGGCTGAGGGTACGGCTACCGGGGCGGTAGTTGTCCTGGAGTATCCGGGGTTTGCCCTGGTAGAAGTGGAGGTAGTTCACGGCAGGGTTGATCTTCCCTATATCCCGGGTCTGTTGTCCTTCAGGGAGGCGCCGTTAATCCTGCAAGCCTGTGAGGAACTGAGCGTTACTCCTGACCTTGTTCTGGTGGACGGGCAGGGGGTTGCCCATCCGCGGCGGTTCGGGCTTGCCTGTCACCTGGGGCTCTTTCTGGACGTACCGACAATCGGTTGTGCCAAATCGCGGCTCTGTGGAAGGCATGAGGTGCCCGGGGTTGAGCCGGGTAGCTATGCCGATGTGGTGGATGGGGGCGAGACTATAGGGGTGGCACTACGGACCAAGCCGGCAACAAACCCCCTTTATGTTTCAATAGGGCACAAGATTGACCTTCAGAGTGCTGTTCACTGGGTGCTGGAATGCTGCCGGGGTTACCGCCTGCCGGAGCCCACGCGATTAGCTCACCAGGCGGCCGGAGGAAACCTGAAACTGGAAAAGACTACTTCTGTGCCTGAGGCAGGAAATCAGGGCAGGCTATTTTGAGTAGAAAAATATTGTGAGGGGCGTATGCAGGAGCTAAGAGAAAAAATAGAGGGTCTGCGTTCCAGAATTTCCAAGATGATGGTGCATCTTTGACATAGCTGGCAGGGAAGATGAGATTGCCCGGCTGGAGAAGGAGTCGGCGCGACCAGACTTCTGGTTGGACCAGGCTGGAGCCCGCGGGATAATGCAGCAGCTGGCTGAGCAGAAGAGGGTGGTGGAGAGGTGGCGAGGCATGGAGAAGAGGGTTGCCGAGATTACCGAGTTGCTTGCTATGGAGGTAGAGGAAGAGGATGCCTCGCTGGAGGAAGAGATTCGGTCTGAGATAGAGGAGGTGGGCGGGCGTCTTGACGAGCTGGAACTGGAGATGGCTTTTACCAGTAAGTATGACGCCCGGAATGCAATTCTGGCTATTCATGCTGGAGCTGGGGGTACGGAGTCTCAGGACTGGGCTGAGATGCTGCTCCGGATGTACCTTCGCTGGGCGGAACGCCGCGGTTACCGGGCTGAGATACTGGATAGCTCGCCGGGTGACGAGGTCGGGTTGAAGAGTGTGGTTATCGGGATTAGCGGTGACTATGCCAGTGGCTACCTGAGGT
>CAZEBT010000082.1:0-6878 GCA_964510485.1 uncultured Dehalococcoidales bacterium
CGCAGCGCCTCATCAGCATGCCTGCGCTCGGTTTCTACCGCCTCCAGTTCAGCAACTCGCTGGCGCAATTCTGCCAGCTCACCCATGAGCTGTTGTTTCGTCTTATCCTCTTCCTTCATCTTCCCTAACCTCGTATCTCGCGTAGTGTCTCTACTTGACAATGCCAAGAAAGGTATTAACCGCCTGGACAATGTCTGATTCGCCGAACGGCTTATTCATAATGCCGAAAGGTCCCTCTGCCAGGACACGCGCCATCATTTCACTGTTAGGGTAACCGGTTATGATGGTTACCGGTAACCGGGGCTTGATTACCTTTATCTGACGAAAGACCTCTGCCCCGTCCATGCCAGGCATCCGGAGGTCGAGAAAGACCAGGTCAATGTCCCGCTGCCCTGCCAGTTCCAGCCCCTCAGCAGCGGTCTCAGCAGTTATCACCCTGTGCCCTGACTCCTCAAGGACATCCTTGAACAGCATCCGTATTACCTCCTCGTCATCAATGACCAGGATGGTTGCCTTTGCCCCCACTGAATTCCGCTGCAGCCATTCATCAATTGAGGCACTGTTGAACCTCCACTGCTGGTTTACCTTGGAGGCAGGGATTTTGCCCTGCTTCAGCAGGCGGTATATGGTCTTTTTGGTCACGCGCAAATACTGAGCCACTTCCTCAAGAGTCATCAGCTCTGCCATATTGTAGTCTTCTCCTTTCTAAGTCTGGGTATGCCTGAATACGTCGGGTACTCATATTACACTACTCTACCCGCTGTGCGACAGTCAGAGGCGCATCGCCTGCACAGGTCCGGTCAGGACGTAGTTGCTCTGGTCTTCTTCGAATCCAGACTTACTTTTTCTGCGGCCCACCGCTTAATCTCTTCGTCATTGATACCAAGCCTGTTGGCAATATCAACAGTTCTTTGAGTTACCATTTTAGAGTAGCCGAGGAACGGGTCAAGCAATACCTCAACGCCGCTGGCAATAGCATCCATCTCCGAAAGGCGCTTCCTGGCCACGCGCACGGTCTCCAGGGCAGTACGTATGCTCGTATCCACCGTATCCATGTCAAACGGTTTGACAATATAGTCTGAAGCCCCCAGTTTCATGGCCTCAACGGCAGTCTCAACATCATTGACTGCCGTCACCATGATAGTTGCCGTATTACGGTGGTCCAATATTGTCTTGCGTAGTACCTCCATTCCGGACATTCCCGGTAGCCTTATGTCCAGCAAGACCACATCGAAGTTCTCTGCCGCCAGTTTGGCAAGAGCGGCATCCCCATCGAGAGCGATACTGCACAGATAGCCGCGCTCAGTCATCTCCTCGTATAGATAGTCACATATAATCTGCTCGTCATCAACAATCAATATACTCGGCTCCTTATTAGCCATTGGTTCCCTCCTTTACCCGCTGACAACACTGGGTATTACTGGTATTCATTGTCAACTATTGTACCCTAAAGTACATCATAGTCCATCCGATTTGTCAAGAGGTTCCGGTTAAGAATTTATAACAAAACCTTAAGATGGACCTTTTTTGAACCCTTTGAACCCTGCTTAGAAAGGGCTACTCAGTAACACCCTTCGCCTCCAGGAATAGAAGCCGTCTCTTCATCTCCAGCCCGCCGCCGAAGCCACCCAGCCCGCCATCGCTGGCAATTACCCGGTGACAGGGGACGATAATTGCCAGCGGGTTTTTACCCAGAGCCTGCCCTACCGCTCGTACTGCCCCCTGCCTCCCGATGTGATTAGCCACCCAGGCATAACTTCTGGTTTCTCCGTGGGGGATGAGCCTGGTTGCCCGCCATACCTCACGCTGAAATGAAGTAGCTACCGAGAGGTCGAGGCTGTCGGGGAAGGCTACCTGATAACCGCCGAAGTATCTCCGCAAACGCTCGATGAGGTCATTGAATGGGCCGGGAGACCAGGTGGCATGATGCACCCTATCACCCAACAGCTCAAGCGCTTCCTGAGACGTGCTCCGGGGCAGGGTAGTAGAAAGCAGCCCCTTTGCCGACCCCAGTATTCCTATCCAGCCCATATCGGTGCTGCCGGTAACGCATGTCAGGCTGCGACTCATAGCCCTCCCCAGCATGGTCTCTATTATTTGACCCTTACCTGAATTATTATGTCACCCTGCTGCCCGTCGGTTACCTGCCGGGCATTTCTCAGCCTGATTTTGGTGCCACCTCTTACTCCGGCGGGGATTTTGACCTTGAGCTTTTTACCCTTTCGCTTCAGGTCTTTTTCCACACCCCTGGCTGCCTGCTCCTTATTAATGCTTATCTCGTAGTTTACATTCCGGCCGGGGGGACGCTGGGCCTGACCAAACATCTCCTCCAGGTTGCTTCCTCTGGGGACCTCAAATATTACCCTCTGCGGACCACCCCCCCGCCCGTACTGCCGGAACGAGAAATTCCTGCCCCTCAGAAAGTCACCGAAGACATTGTCCAGAAAGTCAAATCCAAGCCCGGCTCCCCCGAAGTCTCCCATCAGGTCTTCGAAGGTAGTCTGAGTAGTCCGGCTGCTGAAAATATCGCCAATATTGCCAACAGTTCCGAACTGGTCGTACTGCCTTCTCTTCTCCGGGTCGCCAAGTACGCCGTAGGCCTCATTTATCTCCTTGAACTTCTCGTTGGCCCACGCCTCCTTTCCCGGGTTGCGGTCGGGGTGATACTGCATCGCCAGCTTCCGATATGCCCTCTTTATCTCCTCTTCACTGGCATTTCTTGGCACACCCAGAACCCTGTAATAATCTTTATGAGGCATTGCTACTTGCTTCCTTGACCCTGCTGTGGTAGGGCACCTGCTGCTGTCCTGGAGATTTGCCCTGTAATATTAAGTATACCACATGGTGGCACCAGTTTTAGTCTATCTCTCTGATTCAGATTGTGACACTTTAACCCCTTGCTTAAAGTGTCATCAAGTCGTAGAATCTATTGTGAGCGTGGCCGCTTCCTGAGAAGCTCCAGCCCGACTCCAATCAGCAGCTACGGAGGATGACCGAAAATGGCCGAGGAACTGGGTAAGATAGAAAAACCAGCCGCAGAGTCCTTCAAGGAGGTGCGCAAACTCTATCTGGTATCCCTGCTATTCGCCGGAGAGGATGCCCCTCCTGAGTATGTAGAGAAGTTCAACCGTTACTGGGAGCAAATAGACCAGCATATCGCCAACCAGGAGTCCAAGGTGGGCAAAATCAACCGCATTTATCACGAACAGATTGTCCTCGGTGGTGAAGAGGGGCTCGAGGTGATGGAGAAATTCAGTCCCCCCAGTTGCCAGCTCACCAGAGGAAAATGCCAGAATGGCGCCGTCCTTGAGGCAACGGAGCAGGCAGAACTGACCTACGAGTGCATTGACTGGGAGCGCTGCCTCCTCATCGGGTTCCTCAGCCAGAAGGCAGCCCAGACGGTCTCAGAGAACTATCGCCAATCGGCGAGAAAAAGGTACGAGCACATTGCCAGCCGGATAGACGAGACGCTTATGGCTAATGAGGTGGCGGTACTGTTTATTCGGGAAGGGCACATGGTGCAGTTCCCCCAGGATATAGAGGTATTTAGCGTGGCTCCACCGGCGCTGGATGAGATTCACCGCTGGCTGCGTGAGCTTTCCTCAACGGTCAAAGAGGATGAGGCGAAGGACGAGTGATACCAGGATGTGGGCGGGGTTCAGTCTCCTGTTTCTCTGAGAAACCTCTCTACCTGCTTGACCAGGTCCTCGTTCTCCCCCTCTGAGAGCCTCACGTTGCTCTCCAGTTTGCTGATACTGTTGTCAACCTCTGGAAGGTTAGCCCTCAGCCGACCCATTTTCTCGTTTTGCTTTCTAATCTCTTCATCAACACCGCTCAGGTCAATTAACAAATCAAGTCTGCGGGCAAGGAATTCAAGGACCACCCTTTGTGCTCTGGGGTCTTCAACAGATAGCAGGTAGAAGGGAATCGGTACCCAGAGGTTAGCCGCCGGTATGCTTCGTACCTTCGCCGTCCAGGAAAGATAGGAATTCAGGGTAGGTTGCTGCCCGGGGGGCGATTCGTAGTCCATATCCCTGGTTACTTGATAGTCGCTGAGAACATCCCTGAACTCGGCTGAATTGGGCGTAGCGAATAGCTGGCGGGGGGCAGTATGGGCACCCAGGGCAACCATGCCGCCAATGGTGTATATCTCCTCCACGTGGTAGTTCTGCTGGGCAACATCCAGAATCAGGTTTAGAAATCTGTACCATTCGTAGGCGGGTGGGGTGCTCCTGAGAACCACCAGCTCACTATCGGGGCAGGCATAGAACCTGGTCTCGGGGAACTGGACCAGGTCATTTTCAACCACCACTCCCCCCAGAGAGAAGAAATCTACAGGCTCAATCTCACAGAAGGGCTGGCCACCGAGCCTTTCTATCAGATAATCAGTAACGCTCAACCCTAAATGGCTGGCATCTAAATTCCAGCCAACAACCATTGAGGGGCTCTGTAATACAGGCTGGCTGGAGAACTGAATGAGTTCGGTCATGCCCCCTTGTCCTCCTTCGTGAAAAACTCGTCAATATGCTCCTTAATCCAGTCCTCGTCCTCTTCAGTTATCGCTCCCGGCCCGGCCTGGATAATCTCCTTCCTCTGCTCAATCCTCTCTCTTATCCCCTGGGGGAACTGATTGTAGACGTTTTCAATAACGCTCTCCATCTGGGCAGCCATGTCATCGAGGACGCCCACATTAACGCTGACACCCGTAATCGCCGCCAGGACCTCAAGCACAGATTGTGAAGCCCTGGGATAGGGGAAGGGCACCCGTGAGAGGTAATCCGGTATCTCACCCATCAGGCAAACCCCTTCAATCCCCCTCTTTCTGGCTACGCCTATCAAGAGACCATTCAGCCCGGTGATGTTGCCCTGGTTGCCTCTGCCTTCGACACGACTCATCGGCATGGTATTCACGTAGCTTTTCGCCTCAGCCACCAGCTCCTCGGTGGTCGCTACTGCCCAGACCCTCGGCTTCACCATGTGGTGAGTCAGGGCAACGGCGGCACCCGAGGTGTAGATTCTGCGGCAGCCAAACCTTTCCGCCACATCCAGCACCAGGTTAGCCATTTCATAGGCTTTCCCCCCTTCAGCATACAGCCTTCCCCTACCTGAGGGCTGCTCTTCCCCGATAAAGAACAGTAAATCCCTGTTTTCGAACCTTTTATAGTAGAACTTATTGCTGGGAAACTCCATTTCTTCCAGCACACCGCCTCTGATTCTGACCCTGCTGGGGTAGAAGAAGTCCCAGGGCTCTATTTCTCCAATCTCTTCAGCCTGAACCTCCTGCCGGAAGGTGTTAACGGCCAGTATCCCGATATTCCCGATGCCCGGCCAGCCGACAAGTATATCCGGTCTTTTAAGCTCCGGCTCTTTACGAATTATGATTGCCAATAGCTGCCCCCTCTTCAAGCACCCTCTACTGACTATTCTAGCTATTTATTCACCGGAGGACAAGTCAAGAAGATTGAAATTGTATGGAAACCCATCCCCCTGTATCCCCCTTCCCCTTAAGAAGGGGAAGGGGGAATCTAGTAAGAGAGGGGCTTCGCCCCTCTCTATAATCTCTCTCCTTCTTGTTCAAGATAGCAGATGCTAGGCAAGAGTGAAAGCGAGGCTTCACCTCCAGATTGAGGGAGTTTAAGAGGGGTGAAACCCCTCTTCCATAAATTTCCCCCTCCCTTATCAGAGGGAGGGGGACCAAGGGGGAGGGTTCCCTCAAAAAAATAAAACTTAAAATGGGGCGAGATAGAAAGAATATGCAAAGAGGTTAAAAACAACGGAACATGAAGGCAACTCAAAGCCTCTTTGACTGCCTGCCCTGAAACCTTTACCGCTTCGTGTATTGAGGTGCCTTGCGTGCCCGCTTGAGACCGACCTTCTTCCTCTCCTTGACACGGGAATCGCGGGTAAGCAGACCACTATGGCGCAGCGTGCGCCTGAGGTTCTCGTCTGACCTGAGCAGTGCCCGGGCAATACCGTGAGCGATAGCCCCGCTCTGACCTGATGTGCCGCCGCCGGCTACCTTGACCACCGCATTATACTTGCTGAGGCTGTCGGTAACCAGAAGGGGCTCCACCACCCTCTGGCGTTGCTCCAGACGGGGGAAGACCTCCTCGTAGGGTACGCCGTTCACGATAATAGCCCCACCCCCCGGTACCAGCCTCACCCTGGCCACCGCTTCCTTGCGTCTGCCTGTCCCGTAGAAATATGCCTGTTCCTCCAAAAGAACCTCCCCTTATGCGCTTTTAACTCCCTTTACCTGCCCCTCATGTGGGTGATTATCCCCAGCATAGACCTTAAACCTTTTCATCATACGTGCGTTCAGGCGGTTTTTAGGCAGCATACCTTTTACAGCGTGCTCAAGCACCCGTGTAGGGTGAGTCTCCATCATTTTCTCCAGGCTGATACTCTTAAGTCCTCCGGGATAGCCGGAGTGCCTGTGATATAGCTTCTGCTTGGTCTTATTCCCGGTAACCCGGACCTTATCGGCATTGATAACAACCACAAAATCGCCAATATCCAGATTGCGGCAGAACAACGGCTTGTGCTTGCCCATAAGCAGCCTGGCAATTTGGGTAGCCAGCCTGCCCAGGACCTCACCGGAGGCATCAATAAGGTGCCACTCTCGCTTGATATCGGAGGCTTTTATACTGTAGGTCTTTGTCATGTCTCTTCCTCAAAAGAACGGGTGTAGTTTACCTGCATGAGGCAGAGCCCGCGGGCAGGGAGAATTGGCCCGGCCAGACCGGGTTTCTCTGCCTCAATTATTCTACCGAACTCTTCTTCACTCATTTTGCCCTGCCCCACCCTGACCAGCGTACCGGCGGTGCTCCGCACCTGATGGCGTAAAAAAGAGTTAGCCACCAGATTGAGAACAACCA
>CAZEBT010000083.1:0-6784 GCA_964510485.1 uncultured Dehalococcoidales bacterium
CAGGTCCTATCTTCCCTGGTGGACGAAACCGGGACGTGGGGACTGGATATGGCTGTAATAAGGACAGCCGACTATCTGAGCTACTACCAGCATGATGGTAGCGACAACATCTCCTTCGATGCTCAGGGTGGCGCCGACGGTACAACCACCCAGACAGCGACTGTAAATGAATCCCTTACCGAAGCCGGCGGGGCGCCGGATATGACACTGGCAGTATCTCTGGCGGCTGGCTTCAGCGCCAATGTAACCGTAGCCGAGGTGGGTGAGCTAATCCAGTTCACCGATGCCACCGCCGGTGGCACGTCCCCCTATACCTACGAATGGGACTTCGGTGACGAGGGAAGCAGTGCCAACGCCAGTCCCACCCATACCTACAGCACCGCCGGCACCTATACCGTAAGCCTGACAGTTACCGATTCCCTGGAGAGTGCCGATACCAAGACCAGGACAGACTACATCAATGTCGCCGAGGTACTGGCTGCCGATTTCAGTGCCAATGTGACCCTAGCCGATGTAGATGAGCTAATACAGTTCACCGATGCCACCGCTGGTGGCGAGTCCCCCTACACCTATGAGTGGGACTTCGGTGACGGGGGAAACAGTACTGATGCCGACCCCTCTCATGCCTACACCACCGCCGGCACCTACACCGTGAGCCTGACAGTTACCGATTCCCTGGAACGTACCGATACCAAGACCAGGACCGACTACATCAACGCCGCCGAGGCATTCGTTGCTGATTTCAGCGCCAACGTGACCCTAGCCGACCTGGGTGAGCCAATAAAGTTCACCGATGCCACCGCCGGCGGCGAGTCCCCCTATACCTACGAGTGGGACTTTGGTGACGAAGGAAGCAGTGCCAACGCCAGCCCTACCCATACCTACAATACCGCCGGCACCTATACCGTGAGCCTGGCAGTTACCGATTCCCTGACACGTACCGATACCAAGACCAGAACCGACTACATTACTATCCCTGAAGAACTACTGGCTAATTTCAGCGCCAACGTGACCGAACCTGACGTAGGTGAGTTAATCCAGTTCACCGATGCCACCACTGGCGGCACGTCCCCCTTTACCTATGAATGGGACTTCGGTGATAGTGGCAACAGCACTGACGCCAGCCCTACTCATACCTATACAACCTCCGGTAACTACACCATAAGCCTGATAGTTACCGATTCCCGGTCTTGTACTGATACTGAGACCAAGACCAGCTATATCCATGCCCTTGCGGTGGATATGACCCATCAGGTGGCCAATGTGGGCCCTAACTTGTTCACCGTAGCCTGGGTCACAGACTCCGCCGAGACAGGCTACCTGAACTATGGAACCAGCCCCGACAGCCTGAGCAGCACCGCCTACGATGACCGGGGACAGGCAACCGAGGACGATACCCACTACGTCATCATCAGCAGCCTGACCGCAGAATTTACCTACTACTATGAAATCGTCTCCGGCGGCATAACCTACAACGACGGCGGCGACCCCTACGAGGTAACAACCGGGCCCGGTCTGGGCTTCACCATGCCGGAGATGATAAGCGGCAAGGTATACAAATCAGACGGCTCTACAGCCGCCGAGGACACCATCGTCTATGTCAGCATTGGCACCTCTCAGGTCCTATCTTCCCTGGTGGACGAAACCGGGACGTGGGGACTGGATATGGCTGCAATAAGGACAGCCGACTATCAAAGCTACTACCAGCATGATGGTAGCGACAACATCTACCTCAATGCCCGGGGTGGTGCCGACGGCACCGCCACCCAGACAGCGACTGTAAATGAATCTCTTACCGAAGCCGGCGGGGCGCCGGATATTACACTATCGGTCTTTCTAACCGCTGATTTCAGCGCCAGTGTGACTGAAACCGAGGTGGGTGAGGAAATCCAGTTCACCAATGCCACCGCCGGTGGCGAGTCCCCCTATACCTATGAATGGGACTTTGGTGACGGAGAAAGCAGCACTGATGCCTCTCCTGCCCACACCTACAGCACCTCCGGCAACTACACCGTGAGCCTGACAGTCACCGATTCCCTGGAGAGCGTTGATACCAAGACCAGAACAGACTACATAAGTGTCGCCGAGGCACTGTCTGGCATAAGCATTACTCCGGCTAACCCCACCATTCTTCTGGATACCGAGCTGCAATTCAGAGCAACGGGAACATACACCGACGGCTCCAAAATTGATATTACCACCTCCTCCGAAATTACCTGGAGCAGCGCCAATACAAGTGTTGCCGATATAGGAGCCCATACCGGCCTGGCTACCGCCGCCGGCAAGGAAGAGGGTACGACGGTGATAACCGCGACTGATACTGACAGCGGCACAAGCGGCAACACCACCCTCACCGTGATGTGCGATAAAGTACCCCCGGTGGTAACACTTGCCAGCCCGACCGAAGGGCTGGTACTCAGTGATACAGACCTGACCGTATCCGGTAGCGTTGATGACGCAGACGCCACAACATCCGTCATTGTAAATGGCGGCTCTCCCACTGCCCTGTCCCTCGACGGCAATGGTGACTTCAGTCAGGGCGTCACGCTGACCACCGGCAGCAATACCATCCTGGTCAGAGCCGTTGATGCAAACGGCAATACAGGAACATCAAGCACAATAACAGTGGTAGTTGACCCGGTTAAACCGGCTATTACAATAACCTCACCGGAGGCAGGAACCCTTACCGGTACTGCTTCATGTAATGTGACCGGTAGCATTGCCCCTGATACCATTACCACAGCCACACTTACACTCAATGGCGCTGCCTGCACGGTCACCGTGGCAGGCGGCAACTTCACCGAAGCAGTTACCCTCGCTGAGGGGAAAAACGTTATCGCAGTCAGCGCATATACCACTGACCACGAAGATGATGCTGATTACCTTGGCACCTCGGGGGTGAGAATAATCACGCTGGATACCACCGCACCGGTGGTATCCATAGACTCGCCCGTGTCCGGAGGTGTGGTCAATACTGCCGGCGTTGAGTTATCAGGCACAGTTGACGACCCTGATGTCACCACAGTAAACCTGACACTGAACGGGGGCACGCCACAGGCGATACCGGCAGTTGAAGGGAACTTCAGCCAGACTACTACCCTGGCAACCGGGGACAATACTATCGCCGTCGCGGCAACCGATGAGACAGGCAATACCTCAAGCTCACAGATAACGGTAACACTTGATACTACCAAGCCGGCGGTGACGATTACCGGGCCCGCCAACAAGCTGGTGACCAAGGTGGCGAGCCAGACCATAACCGGCACCGTCAGTGACCTGTCCATAGATACAGCTACCCTGCTGATTAACGGAACATCCCAGACTATAGACATCGCTACCGGCGGCAGCTTCAGCGAGACAGTGACGCTGAGCGCAGGTAGCAACACCATAGAGGTCACCGCCACTGATGCCGCCACCAACACCGGAACCTCAGGGGTGAGAATAATCACGCTGGATACCACAGCGCCGATACTTACCATTGGCCTGAATGACCCCACTGATTCGGTAACCATAACCGTAACCTCCAACGAGTCGCTGGCATCCGCACCGACCATCAGCGTTAGCCCCGCCATTGAACCTGCCGGTACCGCTACCAAGGTAGACGTGAACAAGTGGAGCCGTACCGACGGGAGCACAGCAACCCCGATAGCGGCCGGTGACTACACGGTAACCGTAACCGGAACCGATAAAGCCGGCAATGTGGCTACCCGGACAGCCGTCTTTGCCAAGCAGCAGATAGACGTTGACGGTATCAACCCAACCACCGTTACTGCTGCCAACACCACGCTTGAGGTTGAGACAAACGTAGCCGTCAATGATGCCGATATCTCAATTACCCAGCACCTGGAGAACCCGTCAGGAAACGTTGGCAGCCCCGCAGACGCACCGGTAGCGGCCGGAAAATTCATTGAGATAGTTGTCTCACCGGAACTACGGGATAACCTGAAGCAGATATACATCAGGATTGACTACGACCCCGATGAGCTGCCAGCCGGCACTGATGAGACAACCCTCAGGCTCTATCTCTGGGATGTAGCCTCCGGTACGTGGGAGCTGGTCCCCGGCAGCAGTGTCAATACCGAGGAGGACTATATCTATGGAACGGTCGAGCACCTCAGTAAATACGGCGGCTTCGGCAGTGCGGTTGAGGAGGAGGAAGAGGAAGAGGAGACCCGACGCCCATCCGGGGGCCCAGCAGCACAACCAGAAACAGGTACTACGAATGTAACCTACAAGGTAATGGCCGATGGCCGGTTTGCCTCCAAGGCTACTGCCAAATCCGATGACAAGCTATGCTGGGTCACCATTGCCAAAGACACCACAGGTCTTGATGGTCGTGGAAGTCCGCTTACCAAGATAACCATTGTTCACACGGATGAACCGCCGGCACCACCCGAACACCACAGCATTATCGGACTGGCTTACGAATTCGGGCCTGACGGGGCTACCTTCAACCCGCCAGCAACCATCACTGTCAGCTATGACCCTGAAGACATACCGGAAGGAACCAGTGAGGAGAACCTGTTTATTGCCTACTATGATACTGATACCGGTGAATGGGTTACGTTGGGAGATTGCAGCATCACCCCGGCAGAATATACTATCAGCGCGCCGGTAAGCCACTTCACCGCCTTTGCTGCCATGGCCTATACCGCCCCCGCCAACCTTGTCTTCACTGACCTGTCCATAACCCCTGATAAGGTCAATGTCGGGCAGGCGGTAACCATCAGTACCCTGGTTACCAATACGGGCGCTCTTGGAGGCACCTGTGAAGTAACGCTACAGATAGCCGACGTGGCAATAGAGACCAGAGAGCTGACCCTGGCCAGCGGTGCCGCCGAGCAGGTAACATTTACCACATTCAAGGATACTGCCGGAACCTACGCCGTAGGTATTGGTAGCCTCTCCGGGACATTCAGTGTCATGAAAGCGGCAGCCCCATCTCCACCACCCACACCTCCACCACCAGCCCCGGCTGCCTTTGTTGCCAGAAACCTGACCGTAACTCCGTCTGAGGTCAGCCCCGGAGAAACCATAGCCATCAGAGTCCTTGTTGCCAATAGCGGCGAGCTTGAAGGCACCTATCAGGTAACACTGAGGATAAACAATGAATTAGCCGCCACCGAGGGTGTAACCCTGACCGGTAACGCCAGTGAAACGGTGACCTTCACCGCATCCAGGGATACCGTCGGAACCTATACCGCAAGTATTGGCGAATTATCAGGCACCTTTACAGTCAAGGAAGTGATAGAGGAACTGCCCGAAACAGAGCCAGAACATGCCGGACTGCTGAACTGGTGGCTCGTCAGCTCCATGATTGCTGCCGCCGTAGTTATCGCCGCTGTTGTCCTGGTGGTAATGAGGCGGGCCGGCGCCTGATGAGGTCATTATTAATAAAAGGGTAAAGGAATGGTCAGTCTAATTTATGCCAGGGGGTGGCACGTTATCACGGCAATGGTCCTGACATTGTCACTGATACTCGTGCTACCGGCCGGTCAAACTTCAGCGGCAGCCATAACCCACCAGGTGACCAATGTGGGTGATAAATCCTTCACCGTAGCCTGGGTCACAGACTCCGCCGAAGCAGGCTACCTGAGCTACGGAACCAGCCCCGCCAGCCTGAGCAGCACCGCCTACGATGACCGCGGACAGGCAACCGAAGATGATACCCACTATGTCACCATCACCGGCCTGACCGCAGGCACTACCTACTACTACGAAATCGTCTCCGGTGGCACAACCTATAACAATGGTGGCGCCCTCTACGAGATAACAACCGGACCCGGTCTGGATTTCGCCATGCCTGATATGATAATCGGCAAGGCATACAAAGCAGACGGTGCTACGGCCGCCGAGGGCGCCATCATCTATGCCAGTATTGGCACCTCTCAAGTCCTGTCTGCCCTGGCAGACAGCCGAGGGAGCTGGGGCCTGAATATCGCCCCGATAAGGACAGCCAACCATCAGGACTACTACACATACTCTGATAGCGACACCGTTTCCTTAGATGCACTGGGTGGTGCTGATGGCAAAACCACCCAGACAGTAAGCCTGGCTGTAGTCAGAGCCGGCCCGCCAGCCACGAATCTAACGCTGGGTACGGCTGCTGGTCTTAACGGCAGCGAGACGGAGCCAGATGAGAGCCAGGCAGCCCAGCCTACCGACACGGTTAATGAGGATACCGCACCACTCCCATCAAATATTCCGGCTGTCTTCTCATTATCCAATTTGACCATCCAGCCAGCCGAGGTTCAGGCTGGAGATACAGTGACCATAACAGCATCCCTGGCTAATGCTGGAGGTAGTGCAGGAAGCCATGCCGTAGTCCTGAAGATAGACGGGGTGAAGGAAGCAGATATAAGCATGACCGTTGCTGCCGGCCAGAGCAGAACAGTCAACTTCACCGTATCAAAGCAGAGGGTAGCTACCCATACGGTAAGTGTTAATGACCTTCGTGGTAGCTTCACCGTAGTAGCACCACCCACACAGAATAATTTACCCGTGGTGGGTGCAATCTTTGGCGGAGCCATAGTTATTGCACTGCTCATCTACCTCTTCAGGTCCAGACGCAGAGCGTGCTAAGCGCCAAGATACTGCGCCTCACTCAGCGGGATGAGTGCCATGGAGCAGGTGGTAGAAAACGTCAAACCACCGCCGACCGGTCACAACCGGAGACCCTGACACCAGATGAGCTAGCCCTCATCGGCCGGGTGCGAGAAGCCTACCGCGTACCATCTGCTCCTCAGATAATGAGCATGGCATCGCCGAAGCTGTAAAAGCGGTA
>CAZEBT010000084.1:0-6416 GCA_964510485.1 uncultured Dehalococcoidales bacterium
CCCTCACCCTGATATTCACTATCGGTTCCAGAAGAACGGGCTGTGCCTGAGAGAGTCCCTTCTTCAGTGCCCCTGCCCCGGCAATCTTGAAGCATATTTCCGAGGAATCAACCGGATGGTAGCTGCCGTCGTAAACGGTTGCCTTTATGTCGTCAACCGGGTAGCCAGCCAGAACCCCTTCCTGGACTGCCTCATTGAACCCCTTCTCAACCGCCGGAATATAGTTCTTGGGTATGCGGCCACCTACTACCTTATCAGCAAACTCCCTGCCAGCACCGCGAGACAGGGGCTCCAGCTCCATTAAGACATGCCCGTACTGGCCATGACCCCCCGTCTGTTTCTTGTGCTTATACTCTGCCTTGGTTGGCACAGTAATCGTCTCTCTATAAGGGACCTTGGGAACTTGCAGCTCAACATTAACCCCGAACTTACGTAACATCTTCTCGGCGGCTACATCAAGCTGGGTCTCACCAAGTCCGGAGAGGATAGTCTCATTGGTCTCGGTATCTCTACGTACTATAATGGTAGGGTCTTCCTCACTCAACCTGGCTAAGGACGGCCCCAGCTTGTCCAGGTCAGCCTTGGCCTTGGGAAACACCGCCTTGCCAAACGCCGGCGCCGGGAATGAAATGGGAGCAATCTTCATCGGCTTGTCCCGACTACCCAGCGTATCGCCGGTATTGGTCAGGTTTAGTTTGGCTACTGCCCCTATATCTCCAGCCCCAATCCGGGATACCGGCTCCTGGTTCTTGCCTCTCAGGACAAATAGCTGACCTATCCGCTCATTCTCACCCTGGGTTACGTTCCACACCTGAGAGTTGCTGTCAATAGCGCCGTTGTAGACCCGAAAGTAGGTCAGCTTGCCCACGTATGGGTCAGCACTCGTCTTAAATACAAGGGCAGCCAGGGGGGCTTCCTCGCCTGGCTCGATGGTCTCCTGTTTGCCTGCATCCCCGGCAACGACTATACCCCCCTCTTTGGGTGAGGGGAGATAATCACACATGGCATCCATCAGCAAGCCGGTCCCTATGTTTTGCATCGCCGAGCCAACCAGAATCGGCACTATCTTGCCGGTTACTGTACCCTGCCTTAATCCCCTGCCAAGCTCCTCCATGCTGAGTTCCTCTCCGCCCAGGTACTTCTCAATAAGAGTATCATCAACCTCGGCGACTGCCTCTACCAGCTTCTCGCGGAAGGAGTCAACCCGGTCCTGCAACTCCGCAGGTATGTCACCCTCCTTTGCCTCAGGGCCGAGGCGACTCTTCATTGCCAGGAGGTCAATTATCCCCTGGAAACTACTATGAGCACCTATGGGTAGCTGTACCGGTATACAGCGGCGCCCGAATCTGGATTGAATCTCCTCCACAGTCCGGTAGAAATCAGCATTCTCGCGGTCCATCTTGTTAATAAATATGAAGCGAGCCAGATTAGTTTCCTGGCTATATTCCCACACCTGTTCAGTGCCGACTTCAACGCCGGAGGCGGCGCAGACCACGATTACCGCCCCTTCGCTGACCCGTATTGCCGCCTTGACCTCACCAACGAAGTCAGGATACCCCGGGGTATCAATGAGGTTAACCTTGCATTCCTTCCACTGGTAGGGAAGCATGCTCAGGCTAATGCTCATATTGCGTTTCACCTCGGTGGGGTCATAGTCTGAGGTAGAAGTCCCGTCATCAACCTTGCCCAATCTTGTGATTGTCTTGGCATTAAACAGCACTGCCTCGGCTAAGGACGTCTTGCCAGCCCCATTATGTGACAGCAAAGCAAGGTTACGAATGTTCTCCAGTCCATATTGCGCCATCTAATCACCCGCTCTCATCTTCGTTGATAACAATATTATAGTCTTAGACCGTGAATACGGCAAGCAATGAAAAATCCCGTGAGCCTGGCTCACTGCTGGCGGGTCCAATCAGCCGTATAGCCCAGCCGAACGAGGTATTATTTAGCCCCGGAGTGGTTTTTGAGCAAGCCTTGCCCCTTATCTAGCCCCCGAATTTATCATGGAAGACAATCTCGGACAGCTCTTTTCTTGGTGGAGCCTTGGCTTCATGGTCAGGATACCCCAGAGGGGTCATCTCAACCACGCAGAAACCCTCCGGGACGCCCAGAATGCTGTCGGCTTTTCCGGCGTCAAAAGCGCCGGCATGCACCGTGCCCAGCCCCAGCGCGTGGGCAGCCAGTACCAGGTTCTGCATTGCCAGCGCAGCATCAAACATATACCAGGTATCGCCCTTATTCGTCGTCGGCTCACCATGGTAGCAGCCCGACCTCTTTAGTTCAGCGCAGACTACAATAGTCACCGGCGCACTTCTGATGGCATCTGCGGCCGGATTGTTGGCAGAGAGTGTAGCGGCAAGCTCAGCCCTGATATTACCATCCCGCACCACAATGAAGCGCCAGCACTGCGTATTAGCCCAGGATGGTGCCCAGCGGGCAGCCTCCAGGACCTGCTCCAGAGTTTTTTCGTCTACCGGGGTAGTCTTGTACCGGCGAATGCTTCTCCTCGTCTTAATTGCTTCTAAAACTTCCACATTCCCTCCTTCAGATTTGCTACTTCGGGACACAGTTATTCCACTACTCGTCAGGGGAAGGAAGAACTGCGCCTCATTTTACTCGTATCCATCTTCCCAGGCACCCTTGCCGATAAGGGAGACAAAGCGGCAACTGCCCAGATTTTCAACCCTGTTTCGCCCTTTTTGCCTGGTGATTTTACACAGCTCCTGCACATACCGTGAACCCACCGGTATTACCAGACGTCCGCCGGTTGCCAGCTGAGCCAGAAGCTCATCCGGAATCCCTGGAGCAGCGGCGGTAGCCAGAATGGCGTCATAGGGTGCCTCTGCCTTCCAGCCCAGGGTCTCCTCAGCCAGGTGCACTATAACGTTGTTATAACCCAGGCTATTCAGTACCTCCCTGGCTGTTTCCGCAAGGGCTGGCAGGCGCTCTGTGGTAATTACCAGACGAGCCAGCTCAGCGAGGATAGCTGTCTGGTAGCCGCTACCTGTCCCCAGTTCCAGCACCTTCTCGCTGCCGGTAAGCTCCAGGCTCTCAGTCATAAGGGCAACGATAAAGGGTTGCGAGATTGTCTGTCCCAGGCCAATAGGAAGCGGCCTGTCTTCATAGGCCATAGGCGCGCTCTCCGGCGGCACGAAACGCTCCCGTGGTATGCGCGCCATGACGGCTAGTACCCGCTCGTCCTTAATCTCAGTGGTAAGGTGCTTGATTAACTCCGCTCTTGCCGCTTCAAAGTCCATGATGAGCCCACTACCAGAATAGAGCTAGCGCAGAACAAAGAACAAGGCAACGAGAATAATCAATATTACCACGGCCAGAATACTGATAGTCCGCAGCTCCGTTGCCATGTAGGGATACCGGGTAGCTGTCGGCCTGGCCTGAGGAGCCGGTGTACTTCGTGGGGGGGTGGATGTACCGGGTTGGGAAACCTGCTCGGCGGCTTCGGTAACGGCTGACTGCTGAGTGACTGGCGCTTCAGAGTACCGCCGGTTTCCCCCCTTTTTACTCTGGGGGTGATAGCGCCTTCCTCTCTTATGTTTTGATTTACCAGCCATCTAAAGGCTCCCTCTGATATAGAACTACTTGGCTCTGGGGTGGGACTTTTCATAGGAGCGCCGGATATGCTCACTGGTAAGGTGGGTGTAGACCTGCGTAGTAGAGATGTTGGCGTGACCCAGCAACTCCTGAACTGCCCTGAGGTCAGCACCACCACTCAGCATGTGAGTAGCGAAGCTGTGTCTCAGGGTGTGCGGGGTAACCTCAGCCTCCAGGCCGGCCGATTTAGCGTACTCCTTCAGTATCTGCCAGAAGCCCTGCCTGGTCAGCCTGTCCCCCCTTCGGTTCAGGAACAGCGCTTTCTCATCCTTTCTGCGCACCAGGCGGGGACGGGCCTCTCTAAGATACTCCTCAATTGCCGTGGTTGCCTGCCTGTGTATCGGGATTAGCCGCTCTTTGTGTCCCTTGCCCAGGCAGCGCACGTCACCACCCACGGTGTTTACATGCTCCAGGTCCAGCGACACCAGCTCACTGACCCTCACGCCACTGGCATACAGTAGCTGAAGCATCGCGGCATCCCTCTTTGCCTCCGGTGTAGACCGCTTGGACGGTTGCTCGAGCAAGCTACGCACCTGGTTGACCGAGATAGGTTTGGGCAATGACCTGCCTACATGGGGTGACTTAACATCCCGCGTCGGGTCTTCCGGTATTATCTTTTCAGCCGTCAGGAACTTGAAGAAGGAGCGGATAGCAGCTATCTTGCGGGCCCGGGTAGTGGGGGCATAGCTCCTCTGATTAAGGTCAAGCAGATAGCTCAGTACCTCCTGCCGACCAAAACTGCTCCAGGAGGGGGTCACGCCCTGCTTGCTGGCTTCTTCCTCTACAAAGCTAGCTAAGCCTGACAGGTCGTTACGGTAAGCAGCCACCGTATTATCAGAAAAGCCTTTCTCTACAGTCAGGTAGTTCAGGAAGCTATCAATTTCCTCTTTCAACACACTCCTCGCCATAAAAGAATTAAATGCTCGTCAAGCATTCATTTATATTTTAACATAACCAGTATATTTTAACATAACCAGACTAAGAAAGAAAAATCAGCCCTCATCTTTAATTACTGTAGAATGAAGTTCCTGAAGACCTGAGCACATCATATCCGGAGAGTGGCTGAGGCGGGTGGTTCCGGTGCCAAGGCTAGTAATCTAGCTCCCTTTCTGGTCGGTATAGTCGCTCTGTACCACGAGGCCGGGTGTGCTGCTGAGCTTCTGGATAACCTTGCGGAAATGGAACCCGTACACAGTGAGGGTCATGGATAAGGGGAAGAGCTTAGGGCGTTTCAGCAGAGTAGAAATGAAAAGTCCCCAGTAATACTTTCTTCCTCTCTCCCAGACACCCAGAATCCACATAGATTTAATGAACCCCTGGATATGATAGAACCTGAGCTGGGATACCCTTTGTGGCTGATACGGCCTGAATTCCTTCAGGAATGTTCTTATCCTCTCGTAGTATTGCTTTGGGGAATATATTGTACTCAAGATATTCTTATAGCCGTTAATCAGCGTTTCATAGTTCATCCTGGGAATGAAGTTGAGGGAGCAGTCCACATTGTCCCCGGTAAAGCCCTTTAACAGGCGGTTCTCCTGTTTCAAACGCTGGTAGAGTCTGGTGCCACGGGGAGCATTGAGTAGACCGACCATGGCGGTAACAATGCCGCTGTTCTGGATGAAGTTAATCTGGCTTCTGAAAATGGAGATTGGGTCACTATCAAAGCCGACAATAAATCCCCCCTGCACCTCAAAGCCATTATTTTGAATCTTCTTAACCGAAGCCACCAGGTCGCGGTTTATATTGGTGTACTTATTGCACTCAACCAGGCTTTCCTCATTGGGAGTTTCAATGCCAACAAATACCCTGTTAAATCCTGCCTTAACCATTAATTGCATCAGCTGCTCATCATCAGCCAGGTTTATGGATACCTCGGTGAAAAGTGGGAAGGGGTATTTTCTCTCTTCCATCCATTCCATCATTGCCGGCAGGATTTCTGCCTTGAGCTTTTTCTTGTTGCCGATAAAGTTATCATCAACAATGAACAGACTGCCCCGCCAGCCCTGCCTGTATAACGCCTCCATTTCTGCCAATATCTGGTCCTTATCCTTGGTGCGCGGCTTGTGCCCGTTCAGTATGATAATATCGCAAAATTCACAGTTATGAGGACAGCCCCTGGAATACTGAATATTCATTGAGCCGTATTTTTTCATGTCAATAAGCGACCAGAGTGGGATGGGGGTCTCGGTTATGTCCGGGCGCTCGCTGGACGTGTAGATATGCCGGGCGCATCCCTCCTCCAGGTCCTCCAGGAAGGGCGAGAGGGTAATCTCAGCCTCACCAAGGACCAGGTGGTCTATATCTTCAAACTCCTCATGCTCGGTGGTAAAAAGAGGACCGCCGGCGACAGTACTGGTACCGAGCTCCCTACATCTGGCAATAACCTCCTTCACCGAATCCCTTTGCACCACCATGGCGCTGATAAACACGTAATCAGCCCATTTGATGTCTTTATCCTTCAGGGGGCTTACATTCACATCTACCAGCTTCTTCTCCCACTCATCGGGGAGCATTGCCGCCACAGTTAGTAAACCCAGAGGAGGGTGAGCTGCCTTCTTGGAGATAATCTTCAGGGCATGCCGGAAACTCCAGAATGTGTCGGGGTAGTGTGGATAAACAAGGAGTATTTTCAAAATAAGCCCCCTAGCTGAAACGTTTTACCATCTATAAAGTATATCCCTTTTAACACAGGTTTGTCCATAGCACCAGCCGACGCCTTGACACCTGATTCTGATAGTGGGTATACTCTGATAGGGCGCGGGGTGGAGCAGTGGAAGCTCGTCGGGCTCATAACCCGAAGGTCG
>CAZEBT010000085.1:0-6343 GCA_964510485.1 uncultured Dehalococcoidales bacterium
CTGCCCTCTTTGCCTGGCTCTTTGCCCGGCACCACGGGGGCAGCTTTATTGTCCGCATTGAGGATACCGATGTCGCCCGCAGGGTCAGGGGTGCTGTTGAGGCTATCCTGGATGGTCTGCGCTGGCTGGGTCTGGACTGGGATGAGGGTCCGGAGGTGGGTGGCAGGTATGGCCCCTATTTTCAATCACAGCGCCTGGAGCTATATCACCAGGCAGCCCGGCGTCTGGTGGCACAGGGGGATGCTTATTACTGTTACTGCTCCCCGGAGCGCCTTGAGGAGATGCGTGCCGAGCAGGCCAGGCGCAAGCAGCCGCCGGGCTATGACCGCCACTGCCGCGACCTGAGTCCAGAGGAGCGGAGCAAAAAAGAAAAAGAGGGCATCACCCCGGTGGTTCGTTTCAGGACTCCGCTTGAGGGGCAGACCAAGTTCTACGACATAATCTGGGGCGACGTGGCATTCGAGAACAGCACTCTTGACGACCTGGTGTTGCTCAAGTCGGACGGCTACCCCACCTACCACCTCGCCAACGTGGTTGATGACAATGCGATGGAGATTACTCATGTGCTCCGGGCTGAGGAGTGGCTGTCCAGTACACCCCGGCACGTTCTTCTGTACCGGGCGCTGGGATTTGAGCCGCCGGAGTTTGCCCACCTGCCGATGCTGCTTGGGTCTGACCGCTCCAAGCTGAGCAAACGGCACGGAGCAGTATCCATAGCGGAGTTCCGTGAGCAGGGCTACCTGCCTGAGGCTATGGTCAACTTCCTCGCCCTGCTCGGCTGGTCTCTGGACGACAGGACCGAGATTATGTCCCGTCAGCAGCTCATAGATAATTTCTCTCTGGAGCGGGTCAGCCGGACGGCGGCGATTTTTAACCGTGAGAAGCTCGACTGGATGAATGGCGTGTATATCCGCAGCCTGAGTCCAGAGGATTTTCTTCAGCGGGCTCTTCCGTTTCTCAATAAGGGCTTGCCGCGCCAGGTAGAACGCCCGTTACCTGTTGATTATGTCCGGGAGATAATGCCCCTTATCCAGGAGCGGGCAAAAACCCTGGCTGAGATACCTGAGCTGACCCTGTTTTTCTTTCTTGACGAGCTTGACTACGATGCCAGCCTGTTGGTTGGTAAGGACATGGTTCAAGAGTCAACGATTCAGGCTCTGGAGGTCTCGCGGGAGCGGCTGGCTCAATCAGGGTTGTTCGATGCTGAATCTCTGGAGGCACTGCTCAGACCCCTGGCTGTTGAGCTGGGGCTGAAGACCGGCCAGCTCTTTGGCGCACTGAGGACGGCGGTTACCGGCCGGACGGCGGCACCACCATTATTTCAGACCATGGCAGTGCTGGGCAGGGAGCGGTGCCTGAAGCGGATTGAGGCAGCACTGGTTAGATTATCAAAATAGGAGGTTGAAATGCCGATAGCCAGTATCAATGGTGTGGACATTAATTATGAAATCGGTGGTCAGGGTGAAGCGGTAGTCTTTCTGCACGGCTATACCGGTAGCACTAAGGACTGGGCAAATCAGGTGCCGGTCTTATCGCCCAAATACAGGGTGGTTGCCATAGACCACCGCGGGCACGGGAAGTCAGCCGCGCCATCAAGGGAGGAGGACTACTCGGTAAAGATTTTGACCGAAGATGTTTTTAGCCTTTTGAACCTGTTGGGTATCAGGAGGTGCTGCCTCGCCGGGCATTCATTAGGGGGGTTCACTGCCCTTCAGTTCGCCGTGGAGCATCAGGATATGCTTGCCGGGCTGGTGCTGGTGGATACCTCCAGCGGACAGTTTGCCAGGGACCCCAGCTATGCCCGGCTGAGACAAAAGCTGGATGAGCTGGCGCGCACTCAGGGTATGGAAGCCGCCTTTGAGTATGATGCTGCCAATAACCCCATGAGAACCGAGAGGTTCCAGAGGCACCCCGAACTGAGAGAGGTATCGCGGCAGAGAGTAATGCAGACCTCGGTGGATGGCTATATCTATATGTCGCGGGCTATCGGGGAATGGGAGCCACTGACGGACAGGCTCTCTGAAATCAGGGTGCCGGCGCTTATCTTCTGGGGAAATGAGGACCTGGCGTTTGAGGAGCCTTCCCGGATTATGAAAGAGGGTATTCCTGATTCGGAACTGGTAACGGTAGAGGGCGTGGGACATAACCCCCACGAGGAAGCCCCCGATGTCTTCAATGAAGCGCTGCTAAAGTTTCTGGGCGGGATTAGGTGGTAGGAAGATATTTGTCACCCTCACCCCCTCGGTCCCCCTCTCCCTCAAGGGAGAGGGGGAAGAAATTTAGAAAAGAGGGGCGAAGCCCCTCTTAGACACCCTGATAAGACGTTTTCTGGTGAGGAGGATTAGAAGGGGCTAATCCCTCTCAAGTACTCGGATGGTGTTATTTAGTAGAGGGATTAAAAGGGGCAAATCACACGGAGTCCCCGCAGAGACAATGTTTTGGTGGGGTGAAAATCCCCTTTAAGAAATTTCCTGCCCTCTCCGTTTATTAGTGGCACCTGAAGGAGAGTTAAAGAGGGGCAAGTGCTATTTTATCTATTCCCACCCGCCACCCTCAGGGAGGTAGACAGAGAGAGATTTAGGGGGTATTTCATCTATTCCCACCCGCTACCCTTGAGGAAGTAGACTAGAGGAGAGTTATAGAGGGGCAAAGCCTCAAAATAAGGGGAGTTATAGAGGGGCAAAACCTCTCTTATAAATCATTTCCCCTTCCCCTTATCGAAGGGGAAGGGGATACAGGGGATAGGGTTACAATATGAAGGGTGAGAAACTGGCAGCTAATGATAAAGATATTAGGAAGGGTTTAAGTGCAGCCTGGATATATTTCTCTATACCGCTCCGGTGAACTGAAGCGCCGCGCTGAGGCGCTGGAGGCACGCCTCGGCTCGTGTGATATCTGCCCCAGGGAGTGCGGAGTAAATCGGCTTGAGGGGGAACCGGGGTTTTGCCATTCGGCTCGTCTTCCCATAGTCTCGGCGGTCTGTGCTCACCACGGAGAGGAGCCGGCAATTTCGGGGAGCAGGGGGTCAGGGACTATCTTCTTCGGCAACTGTAACATGCGGTGTGTCTATTGCCAGAACCACCAGATTAGCCAGAACTGGCGAAAACAGCAGTCCAGGGAAATGGATTTCCATACCCTTGCTGAGCGCATGCTATACCTCCAGGACGAACTGGGCTGCCATAATATCAACCTTGTTTCCCCATCCCACTTTGTCCCTCAACTGGTCCGGGCTGTTCTTGAGGCCGTACCGATGGGACTGCGGCTACCGCTGGTCTATAATACCAGCGGCTACGATTCCACCAAATCCCTGAAGGAGCTTGATGGCATAATAGATATTTACCTGGCAGACCTGCGGTATGCATCGGACAGATGGGCCAGGAAATTTTCCTGGGCTGTTGATTATGTAGAGCACGCCCGTGCCGCTATCCAGGAGATGTACCGGCAGGTCGGGAAACTGCTGATGGATGAGGCTGGGCTTGCCCGTAGAGGTTTGATTGTCCGTCACCTTATCCTTCCCAACAGGCTGGCTGGCAGCCGGGAGTCGCTCACCTGGCTGGCTGAGGAGGTCTCTCCTGAGGTTACCGTGAGCATCATGTCTCAGTACTTCCCGGCACACCGTGCTTCACGGATTTCCTCTCTATCCAGAACTATCTCGTCCTCTGAGTACTCAGAGGTCGTTGAGCTGGTTGAGAGGCTGGGGCTGGAGAACGGCTGGGTGCAGGAGCCGGGGGCATCGGACAACTACCTTCCTGACTTTGAGCGTGAGGGACACCCCTTCGTTTGCCCGAAATCCCCTCTTGTTGATGGCTGTTGACGTTATTGCTAATATAGTATTAGGGGCTGGAGGCATATTCCGGGGGCAGGTAGAGCACCGGTTGCTACCAAGAGGATAGAGGCAATGAAAAATACCCTGATGGTATCCTTAAGATGGTTGGGCAGGAAGATGAGGGGACACTTCCTGGCCGGTATCCTGGTCATGGTGCCCATAGGTCTCACCGTGTGGATATTTGCCTGGATTTTTACCGGCATTGACGACTTTCTGCAAAGAATCGCCATCAAGCCCATATTTGGTCACGAAATCACCGGGGTAGGGTTCGCTATTACAGTGGTGCTGATTTATGTGGTTGGGGTCATCGCCAGTAATGTTGCCGGCAGGAGAATGATTCGCTACGGAGAGTCCCTGCTGTCTAGGGTCCCGATAGCTAGAACCCTGTATTCTGGTATCAAGCAAATCCTGGACAGCTTCTCCGCACCCCACAAGACTGGCTTCATGCAGGTGGTGCTCGTTGAGTTCCCCAGGAGAGGTACCAGGACCATAGGCTTTATCACCAATGAGCAATCAGACGAGTCTGGTAGGAAGCTGCTTAATGTCTTTATACCGACCTCTCCCAACCCGACCTCGGGGTTTCTGCAAATACTTGAAGAGGACGAGGTTATCCGCACCGATATGTCGGTTGACACCGCCCTGAAGATGGTGGTATCCGGTGGCAGAATATCTCCTGAAGAGGTCCGCGACAAGCTGCTTGCGGTCAGTAAAGAAACGGGTGCCTTTGCCCCAAGTCCTCTTACGGAGGACTTCCCGCCCGGTGAAGAGGCTTCCCCTGACAGCAAAACCGGAGGAAAGCCATAAAGAGTAGAGAAAGTACCACCCTTCGCCCTGAAAGACTGCCTGGATTTTGACCTGGGAGGCTCTGAGGCTCTACTCCGTATAGACCTGTCCCTTCTCTTCTGGGTTGCCGCCGAAAACAGGGTTTCATGAGAGTTGTTTAGTTATCACCCTCACCCCCTGAAGCACCCAGAAAAATCTTCGATTTTCCTGGGGACCCGCTTTTGTCCCCCTCTCCCTCAAGGGAGAGGGGGAAGATTAAATAAAGAGGGGCGAATGCTATTTTATCTATTCCCACCCGCCACCCTCAGGGAGGTAGACAGAGAGAGATTTAGAGGGGCGAAGCCTATGAATATAGGGAGTTATAGAGAGGTGAAACCTCTCTATAAATCATTTCCCCTTCCCCTTATCGAAGGGGAAGGGGATACAGGGGATAGGGTTACCTAATAAGACATAAAGGGTGAGGGGTTACAGTCTTTCTCTGGGATTAAGATACTGGCTGGCATTTGGGGCAGAAGTAGGTGCCCCGGTTCCGCACTACTATCCGCTCGATGGGACCGCCGCAGACGGGGCAGGTCTTGCCGCCAAGCCTATGGGCAACCTTGAACTCATAGTGTGCCGTGCCCTCGGAGCCGTCGGGCCGGAAGTAGGTATCTACACTGGCTCCTTTATTGCCAATCGCTGCCCGTAATATCCGCTGGATAGCGCCGTGGAGGCGCTCGACCTCTCCCTGAGACAGGCTGCCGCCGGCTCTCCGGGGGTGGACTCCGGCAGCGAACAGGGCTTCATCGGCGTACATGTTGCCTATGCCGGCAATGGCCTTCTGGTCCAGGAGAAGAGCCTTGATTGGTGCGGTGCGCCGGGACAGCCGCTCAGTCAGGACCTGAGCGGTAAAGCCGGCTTCCAGGGGTTCCGGGCCAAGCTTGCGGTCGATATCACCGGTGCCCTCTGCCAGCCACATTACCCCGAATTTGCGGGGGTCGCGAAGGAAGATACCGGTGTTGTTATCCAGGTAGATTACTGCCCGGGTGAACCTGGGTGACTCGGCTGAGTTTCGCCCAACAATTAGAGCCCCGGTCATTTTCAGGTGGACAATCAATAGACCGCTGCTGCTCAGGTTGAAGATTAGATACTTGCCGCGCCGGGCTATACCGGTTATTTCCTGCCCGATGAGGCGGGAGCAGAATTCTTGAACTGATGGCTGGCGAACTATCCCCTCCCAGAACAGGGTAATGCCGGTGATACGGTGTCCCATGACATGGGGTAACAACTCGTTCTTTATCGTCTCAACTTCCGGCAGTTCAGGCATTTTGGGCTACTTCATCTCCCCCCAGTTGCTGCCGGTATTGATATCAACCCTCAGGGGGACACTAAGCTGTACTGCGGCGGACATCAGGTCGGGAACAAGCTGCCCCATCTCCTCCAGTTCCTGGAGAGGTACTTCAAAAACAAGCTCATCATGCACCTGAAGCAGCATCCTGCTTTTCAATCGGCGCTTGTTTATCTGCCGGTAGAGGTTAATCATGGCTACCTTGATAATATCGGCTGAGGTGCCCTGCACCGGCATATTTATTGCCATGCGCTCGGCGGCTTCCCTTACCTGTCGGTTGGACGAGTTGATTTCGCCAATCGAGCGTCTCCTGTCCAGTAGCGTTTTAACGTAGCCCGTTTGCCTTGCCTGCTCCTTGGTGGCCTCAAGGTACTGCTTTATCCTGGGGTACCTCTCGAAGTACGAGG
>CAZEBT010000086.1:0-6228 GCA_964510485.1 uncultured Dehalococcoidales bacterium
TGGTTGTGGCGAGGGAAGACATAGCTTCAGAGCCTGTGAACAAAATAACTGTACCGTCTGCGCTCTGGATGCTGACCAGGATAACCTGGCCAAGACCAGCTACCTCTTCCACCTCATGGATACCGAGGGAAAGTCCAGGGGGAGATTGATATCACTCAGAGGAGACGCTACAAAACTACCCCTCAAGGACGCCTGCTTTGACAGGGTGATTTGTTCCGAGGTACTGGAGCACATCCCCGATGACCACCAGGCCGTATGGGAGCTGAAACGGGTGCTCAAGGATGACGGCCGGCTGGCTGTCAGTGTGCCCACCTATTTCAGCGAGACCATCTACTGGAAACTATCCCGTGCGTATTCCCGCCAGCCAGGGGGACACGTCAGGAAATACCGGGCACACGAGATTACCCTTCTATTACAGAAACATGGCTTCCACATTTATGCCACCCGCCACAAGCATGCCCTGCACACCATCTACTGGTTGCTCCGCTGTATCTTCGGCATAAACAGGGAGAATGCCCTGATTCCCTCTCTCTATCACCAATTCCTGGTATGGGACATCAAGACCAAGAGCAGGCCCGTCCGCCTGCTGGAAGATTTACTGAACCCGTTCATGGCCAAGAGCATCGTCCTCTATGCCTGCAAGAATTAAGGGAAGAATACAGAAGCGCCGAGCCAAGATGACATCAGAACACATCCATACGTTAATCAACAGGGTAGCCGCCTTCATTGGTAAGCACCAGCTTCCCTCTGGAGCCATCCCCTATTACCACGGTGGCCCCACAGACCCCTGGGACCATGTGGAATGCGCCATGGCTCTGGACCTCAGCGGCAGATTTGACCAGTCTGTCAGGGCTTATCACTGGCTGAGTGAGATACAGAACCCGGACGGTAGCTGGTGGTACACCTACCAGGACAGTCAGCCCCAGGAAATGGCTAAGGACTCCAACCACAGCTCTTATGTAGCCACCGGCGTATGGCAGCACTACCTCGCCACCAAGGACACGAAATTCATCAGGCAAATGTGGCCCATGGTAGAGAGCGGCATAAACTTCGCCCTCAGCCTGCAGCAGCCCGGCGGGGAGATATACTGGGCTTATGATGCCACCGGCCTAGCCTGGGTAAGCGCCCTGCTAGGCGGCTCAAGCTGCATCTACCAGAGCATCCAGGATGGTCTCAAGCTCGCCAGGACACTCGGCTTTGACAGGCCGCAGTGGACAGCAGCCGGTGAGAGACTGGCCAGGGCAATCAGGGAAGAGCCGCACCGTTTTGATATTGCCGGTGAGAACAGGCGCGGCTATGCCATGAACTGGTATTACCCGGTCCTCAGCGGGGTACTCAGTGGTGAGAAGGCAAGGCAGCACATTCAAGCCGGGTGGCAGGAATTTATCGTCGATGGCTGGGGGTGCTTATGCTCCCTTGACCAGCCGTGGGTCACCGTAGCTGAGACCTGCGAACTGATTCTGGCACTGGTCCGCATCGGGGAGCTGGAAAAGGCCAGAACCCTGCTGGACTGGGTCCTGCGCCTTCAGGATGCGGATGGCGGCTTCTGGACAGGGATAGCAGTACCAGAAGAGGCTATCTATCCCCCCGATGAGAAGACCACCTGGACATCAGCAGCCGTGCTCATAGCCAGTGTCGCCAGTTTCAGAAGTAAAGACGTAGCCAACATTAACTCCCGGGGTTAGCAGAATGTGGAGCCTGATAGAGTTCTCCCGAAGAATACTGGCACCAAAAGCCCCTCCTACTGACCTTGTTGGTTATGAAGCCCTCATCGACTTCATCAAAAAACACTCACTGCACCACCTGGAGGGAGACCTGATTGAGATTGGCGTATTCACCGGTGGCGGCACTGTGAAACTGGCCAGATTCGCCCGCAGGTATCATAAGAGGGTCTACGCGGTTGATATCTTCAACCCCGGCGCCGATAAGACCGAGACCCCCGATGGAGTCAGGATGTGTGATATCTACCAGGCATTCCTTGAAGGCCGCTCGCAGCTTGAGGCCTATCGGGAAACAACCCGCCGCTTTGACAACATCGTAACCATCTGCCGGGACTCCAGAAGGGTCAGGTTCCCCGGTGAACAGAAATTCATGTTTGGATTCATTGACGGCAATCACCATCCTGATTATGTCAGAAATGATTTCTATATTGTCTGGCACAACCTCACCGCCAGCGGTGTCCTCGGCTTCCACGACTACAACTCAGAGCTGCCTGAGGTTACTGAGACCATCAATGCACTGATGGCTGAGCACGCCGCCGATATAAGCCAGACTCATGAGATAAGGGAGAAACACATCATCCTGCTGACAAAAAGGGGCAGCACCCCACCCCAGTAGCCGGCTGGCATACCACACTGTCCCAGGGCTCAGAGCCTGTCCTCAACACACCGCCGGCAGACCTCAAAGTTGGAGAATACCCCCCTGCTCACGTCCTCACGCAGCCTGCCGTAGTCGTCCGAATTCCAGATAGACTGCAACGAGTCCTCAGCCACATTTCCCAGGACCGTATACCCCGCCCAGTCCTTGCAGCAGGGGACTACCGAGCCGTCGGTAAGGACATATGTCCGGTACGAGACATGGAAGCACCCGAGCAACCTGCTGTCCGTGAAAGCAGGCTCTCTACCTTCACCCCCCCTGCCGTCACAGGGGATGACATCAACAGTATCAACCAGGCCCTTCCAGAGACGCCTGAAGGCACCAACCTCTCTCCTGTTACCCGGTGTCATGGTTAGCACAACCCTGGTGTTGATTTTCTCTGGCTGCCGCCGGCACCGGAGAAGAAAGCTCATAACGTTCGCCATCACCTGCTCATAGACCAGCCCTCGCCGGTGCTCCTCGTAGACCTGTTTGGAAATGCCGTCTATAGAGAAGTGTACCTCCCGGACGTTATTCCTCAAAAGCACGGCGCTTCTCTCATCATCAAGGAGATAGCCGTTGGTATAGATGCCAATTGAGGCATCGGGGAGGGCCCGCGAGACGTAATCAAGAGCATCTTCAAGAAAAGGGCAGGCAAGGGGTTCCCCATTGACGAAAGGGTAGAACTCCTCCACGCCCTTTCCCCGGCAGTCGTCCACTATCTTCTTGAACAGCTCCCAGGACATATCCTTGGGACGGGTGCTTATCTTCTTATTGGGACAGAAGACACAGTCAGCCGGGCACCTCAGGGTTGTCTCGACCAGAATACTGCTGGGGAACGCTCTTCCTTCAACCACAGGAACTCTCCGTGCCCCGTCCCTTACGCAGGCTGCCACGAATTCCGGGCTTAACGCACTGTCTTGGCTTTGGACAGGAAGTCGTCTAAACTCTTCTTGATGGCTATCTTGTCATACTTACCCACGCTGGTCTTGGGGACATCATCGACAATAGCTACGTAATACGGCAGCATCCATTTGGTTATTTTCCCCTTGTCCACACCCTCAGCCCGAAGGAACTCGAGTACATCCTCTTCCTTCTGGGTAGCTCCAGGCACCAGCTTAACAATGCCCATCGGCATCTCTCCCCACTTCTCATCGGGAACGCCGACATAGGTCGCCTCCAGGACAAAGTCAGCCATGGCAGTCAGGTTCTCCAGCAGAACGGTTGGCACCATTTCAGCACCGCTTCTAATCACGTCTGTTATCCTGTCGGCGATTGTTATGTAGCCGTCTCCATCAACCGTAGCCACATCCCCGGTGTGGAACCACCCGTCCCTCCACACTTCGGCTGTCTTCTCCGGGTCTCTGAAGTATTCCCCCATTATCCAGTGTCCTCTCAACACTATCTCCCCAACCGTCTCGCCGTCATGTGGCACCAGCTTGCCATCCTCACCGATAACCTGAACGTCAATGCCGGGCATTGGTATTCCGGTCTTGACCCTGACCTCGTCCAGCTGCTCCTTTGACCAGTCCTTCATGTGATGCTTTATGAAAGCCCCGATTGAACCGGCCGCAGTCTCAGTCATACCGTATCCGGATGCGGCGGTAAACCCGGGAATAAGCTTCTCAGCCTTGGCTTTCAAACCCAGCGGCAGGGCAGCACCACCAACGGCTATACTTGCCAGGCTGCTCAAATCATACTTGCCGAGGTCTGGAAACTCAATAAGCATCGCCAGCATCGTTGGCACCAGACCGGCACTGGTAACCTTCTCGGTCTGAACCAGCTCACAGAAGCTCTCAGGGGTGAACCTGCCGGGAAACACTATTTTGGTACCAGAAAAGACATAGTAGTAGGGTGCCCCCCAGGCATGGATGTGGAATAGCGGTATGTTGACCATGGGTATCTGAATATCGGGCTCCGGCGGCATGTATGACGGTCTCGTAGCGAGATTTACACCAAAGATTAAGTGCAGGCTCTGTAGATAGAGCTGTCTATGGGTAAACAGGGCCCCCTTGGGTAGTCCCGTAGTGCCGGTGGTGTAATAGAGAGTGGCATAGGTGTCTTCATCCAGATTCGGCCAGTCAAACTCCGTAGGCTGGTCTTTTATCAGCTCTTCGTATTCATAGAGGGGTTCAATCTTTGTGTCGGGTAACCCCGGCTTATCTGACATATAGACGAATTTCTTGACGGTAGGTTTTATCCGGTCATAGATTACCTCAACAAGGGGCAGAATAATATCGTCGACGAATATTATTTCATCCTCGGCATGGTTTATGGTGTATACTATGTGGTCCAGGGAAAGCCTGATATTTATAGGATGTGCCACGGCACCAATGCAGGAAACAGCATACACAAGCTCCAGGTGTCGGTGATGGTTCAACGCCATGGTAGCTACTCTATCGCCCGGTTCACCAGCCTTTCCCGGTTTTACTCCCAGGCCCTTCAGAGCATTGGCCAGCTGGCAGGTGCGCCGGTACCACTCAAGCCAGGTAAATCTGTAGTATTCACCAGCGTCACTTCTGTAGACAACACCAATCTCATCGGGATACAGTTGCAGCGGTGTCTTCATGAAGTTTGTTATGAGTAAGGGATAGCGTGTACTGAACTCAGGATAGGTCTTGGCTTTCATTCGTTACTTCTCCTATCTAAATTTGCCCTGTTGGCTAAAGCCCATTATACCACATACCACAAATTACAAAGGGGCCAGAAGGTTTACTCCTCCAGCCCCTTTGTTTGGTCTCGGTTTATAACCAGCGCGATGCGCTTAGACTACCTCTTGCCGGTCATCTCGTACTTCAGGTCTTGGTCAATCCAGCCATACTTGACCCAGCCGTCATAGTTGTAGTAGCCGGGAGCATACGTACCATAATAGTTGTTCAGCCACGGCCACCACAGGTTGTAGTAATCCGGAACCGCAGTGGGGAGGCAGTAGGCCTGCTCAAGGAGCCACGGCATCAACTCACGGTGGATTTGCATCATTGCCGCTTCGTCGGTACCAGCATATTTTACTGTCTCCGCATAGGCCTCTTCAATCTCAGCTACACTATAATCCGCATTAATGCAGCTAGGATTGTAAGAGTTGGCACCCCTGAAGTCTATCATCTTCATGTAGGTACCGCAGCCCGATTCGGTGGTGATGATAGACTCATAAGGACCGTAGTTCCTGGCACGGGTTATGCCGTTATAGACAGCATAGTCCACAACATCTAGTTCCATGTTAATGTTGATGTCCGCCAGCATGTCCTTATACATGGAGAGGATATCTACATATACGGGCTGATTCCAGGTGATGGCTTTGAACTCGAAGCCACTGGGGTAGCCAGCCTGGGCCAGAAGCTCCTTGGCCGCGGCCACATCGTGCCCATAGAGCGCCCGGACATTCTCGGGCAGGTCTTCCATGAGGCAATAGGCATCAATGTAGGCTGTGGTGGGCATCAGCGGCCAGCTCAAAACCGTGGCGTGACCCTGCCAGTAATCTTCCTTTATCTTCTCCTGGTCTATGGCCAGCATCATTGCCTGCCGGACCTCTTTCACGCTGAAGGGTGACTCGGGAAGGTCTGTCCTGAAGAACACGGCACTACACCCATCGATTATGTATTTCTTCCATTCTATGTCAGAGAGTCTGGTGTCCTCCATAAGGGGTTTGGCATCGTTGTAGTTGACCTGGAATAGCCGGTCAATCGACCCGGTGCGAAATGCCGCCGACCTGGTGGAGGGGTCTATCATGACCAGCTCCTTAACGCCGTCCATGTAGGGCAACTGGTTCCCCTTCCCCGGGCCGACCGGGTCAGTTTGCCAGTAGTTCGGGTTCCTGACGTAGGTGACCGAGCTGTTGGGGACAAAGTCGGTCAGCATGAACGGCCCGGTGCCGAG
>CAZEBT010000087.1:0-2307 GCA_964510485.1 uncultured Dehalococcoidales bacterium
CATTTACAAGCTTTATCGGGATGCCTATCCTGATATATCGCCCTATTTAATTCAGGCTTGCCTCATTACGGATCGCGGGTTCCGCTATTCGGCCATCAGGCAGGCCGAAATGAAAGTGGCCCAGAACAGCGCTCCTGTTTATTACTATTTGTGGGAATGGACGGCAAAAGCCTACGATGGCAAATTCGGCGCCGTGCACGGCGTGGACGTTGCTCCTACGGTGCACGACTATCGGGGACCGAACAATGACAGCGGGCAAAAGGCAGGCAAGCTGATGGCCGACCGCTTTGCAGCTGTCTGGACCAACTTCGCCAAAACCGGCGTACCGAATTCCGATCTCACGCCGGACTGGCCCCAGTATGATCTCAAAAATCGCGCTACCATGGTTTTCAACAACAACACCCGTGTCGAGAACGACTACCGCCGCGACTTCCGCCTGCTGTGGGAAGAATTGGGAGGAACAGGAATAGGAGGATAGGTATACAATTTTACAAAAGGGCGTAATGTGACCGACAAACTTCGTTCAAAGGAGTGTTACCATGCCGGTGAAGAATCTTAGCAAACCCTTAACTTGCCCAATATGCCAGCAGCGCAAGCCTTGGGGAGACATGGTTAAGCACGTCGCGTATGCTGGTGACCCAAAACATAAGCAATGGCGCATGAGTCACAATTTCCCTACCACAATAACTTTTGGGCACCTTAACAGGTATGAGCCGAGTTTACGGCTGGCAGTAGTCAGCGAATTTCCCCAATAAAGATGGCTGGAATGTAGTTGGAATGACGGTCACTCTATGTCATATTTTATGTAGCCCGGTTAAAGCAGTGGTGGTCACATTTGTCCAGTTTGTGTCGCTTAGGTAACAGAAGCTTATTAAGTGTGATTAGACACAAAAACAGGGGGCTGGGGAAAATCTCCCCAGCCCCCTCAAAGTAATTACCTGGTAATTCTAGAATTCAAACAGCGCTGGCTGCTCCGCTTTTCTTTTCTCTGCCTCTTCTTCTCGCTTCAGTCTTCGCTCTATCCGCTTCCTCTCCTGCCTTACCTGTGCCCTCTTGCAGTAGAGCCATTCCTTAAGCCGATTGAGGTCTTTCATCTGGTAGTCACTAATTACATCTACAGCGATATCACCGGGCATCTCACCCTTACCCCATCGTCGGTAGGTCTTTGTGGCTACGTAGAGATAGATTTGTCCCCAGTCGTGGTCCATCGGTTGAGTCAGGGCAGCCATTCCCGCATCGATGCCGGCATAAGAAATGTCTGGTCGGGTTCGTAGGGGCGAAAGGTCTTGCTCACAGGAGCCTCCTCATTGAGATTTGCCCCTATTATACCCGTTATGCCCGCCTGAAGCTATTACTCGGACAGACTCCTAGAATCAACTTTTAGCCTCCTTCCCGGGCTTTTGAATTATTATACATGTGTCTTTTCTCGGGGAGAAAATTTATGGGATTAAATAGGTAAAAATGCTTATACCAATTAGGTAGAAAGACGGATGCCAGCACAACAATTTTGTGTGAAACTAAACTGTGGAACAAAAGCCGAAATGCCTCGAGTGTGGCTCAGGGCAGATATATTATCGCAGAATCCTAAAGGAGTTTGTCTTGCCGAAGGTGTGGACATACTTGGAAAGATGAGAGGGTAGCAACGGAGCAAGGGAAGAAAAGCTAAAGTAGAAAAGACCTGCGGGGACAGCTCTTTCTCGGGAATGAACTAGGCAATGCTTGTGTGTAGTTATTTTCACTGTAAAGCAATCATAAGGATAAGTCAACTAATAGGGCTCAGAGGACCCAAAATCAGGGTGTACCTTTGAGCTCTTCGCTTTTATTAAGGCAGTTGGGAATCAGTGTAATGCTCAGTAACAGTAAGAAAAGCTGGCCCTGCCTGGGGAAACCGGGGTGCTGGGGGTGTCTCTTATGCACCCACCAGCTTAATTTAGGTTTGTACTCCTCCCGTGACCGGAGCCCAGGGGGCAATCGGGCTTAGCGGCAGGGCTAGTTAAGAAGAGACTGGCTCAGGTAGTCCCGAGAGATTGTGAAGAGTAAGCGGGGAGAGTGATATGCGGGATGTGTTAGGAAAGGAGGCACGATATGTGAGTTAGAATTGTACCTCGGATTATTTGAATTTTCAAAGGAGATATCCCACATGAGGAAGAAACCCTTATGGCTCGTTTTGAGTTGTCTAATCATTATAGCATTAGTACTGGCATCCTGTGGCCCGAAAGAAACTACACCAGCAACTACACCAACTACACCAGCAACTACACCAACTACACCAGCAACTACACCAACTACACCAGCAACTACACCAGC
>CAZEBT010000087.1:2407-6138 GCA_964510485.1 uncultured Dehalococcoidales bacterium
CAACTACACCAACTACACCAGCAACTACACCAACTACACCAGCAACTACACCAGCGGTGGAGACACCGCAGTACGGGGGTACACTTAATGTTCCCATAACCTCGGATATCACTGACTTTGACACGGTGAGTGTGTACCCCATGTACTTCAGCAACATGATTTACGACAAGCTATATCTCGGTGACATCACGATTCCGGAAAGCGAATGGGGCTTCAACGGCATCTATTGCCCCCCGCTGGCCATCACCGGCAACCTCGTCGAGAGGTGGGAGGAGCCTGACGCTACGACCCTTATCATGCACCTGCGGCAAGATGTCAAATTCCAGAACACTCCGCCGGTAAACGGGCGGGATCTCGTGGCTGATGATGTGGTCTATAGCCTGGAGCGGCTGTGCGGTTCGTCTTATGCCTCGTCCGTGGGCTATGATTACCTGTTCCAATCAGTCAAAGCTCTGGACAGGTATACAGTTGAATTCAAATACGACCTGTCCAGGTATCATTACCAGGGCTGGTACGGGTCTCTGGCAACCGGCAACACCTGGATTGTGCCGCGTGAGGTTGTCGAACAATACGGCGACCTGAAGGACCCAACAGTACAGGTGGGAAGTGGGCCCTACGTCCTCGAGGACTATGTCCCCGGCAGTTCCCTGGCCTTCACCAAGAACCCATACTACTGGCAGATGGACGAACGCTATCCCGAAAACCGCCTGCCCTATATTCAGAATGTCAATTTCCTGATTATTTCCGACGTATCCACCCGACTGGCTGGTCTGCGGACAGGCAAGATTGACAAACTGACCGATACCACGGTGGTCCAGTTCTACCAGGCAGAGACCCTGATGAAAACGAACCCCGAGTTGAAGTACCGGGAGCTATTGCCCGAGACCCGTTCCAGCGTCTCTGTCAAATGTGATGTGACGCCTTTCAACGACATCAGAGTGCGGCATGCCCTTTCCATGGCGGTAGACCGCCAGTCCATTATTGATAAATACTACAAAGGTCACGCCGTATTTACGGCCTTTCCGGTATCGCCGGGCTGGACTGATGTCTACATCCCGCCTGAGGAATGGCCCGAGGACATACGGGCAATCTACGAGTATAACCCGACCAGGGCCAAACAGCTCCTGGCTGAAGCCGGCTACCCCGATGGCTTCAAGATGGAAGTGCAGGAAACGAGTACATTAACGGACCAGATTGAGGTTCTCCAGTTGCTCAAGGGCTACTTTGCGGCGATTGGCGTTGACATGGACATCAAGATAATGGAATTTGCAGCCTATATTACGCAACGCTACAGGCATACTTACCCGCAGGCATCGGCCGGCGTTGGCGGAGTCGCCAGTCCCTACTTCGCCTTCACGTGGTACTATCAGCCGTCAGAGGCGTTCCGGGTCTACAATGTGGGCAAGGTCACAGACCCGGTTTATAACGAGAAGTACGAGGAACTCTTCGCCGCCTATGCCCAGCCAGATGATGTGAGGAAAGCGTTGTTCAATGACCTGTACATGTATGTTCTCGAGCAGGCCTACAGTGTAGACTTACCGTATCCTAACAACTTCATTTTCTGGCAGCCCTGGCTGAAGGGCGGTTACTGGGGTCAAGTGGGTCTGACCTACTACAGTTCCGGTGACCTGTACAAGCGCCTGTGGCTTGACCTGGACCTAAAAGAAGAACTCACAGGTTCCAGATAGCGGTCTTTATAAGTAGTAGAATCAAAAATCAGCAATGTGGGGAGACTCGTACGAGTCTCCCCAGAGAGCAGAGAGATGCGCTCTTACATTATTAGAAGGCTGCTGTTGGCTATACCCACCGTGTTACTCGTGACAATAATCGTCTTCTTTTTTCTCCGTCTCGTTCCAGGCGATGTCATTGACCTCATGGTCCTGGAACACGAGACTGTTGAAGATGCTGAGGTTCTGCGCGCCCAGATTGCAGAGAAACTGGGGCTGAATGACCCGGTTCACGTGCAGTACGTGAACTGGGTGGGCGGGATATTCCGTGGTGACCTGGGTAGGTCCTTATGGACAGACCGCCCGGTAACCCAGGAGATAATCAACAGACTCCCAATCTCCTTTGAGCTCGGCTTTTTGGCATTGCTGACGGCTCTGATTATTGCCCTGCCTATTGGCATATACTCCGCGATACGACAGGATACCTACGGTGACTATGTAGCCCGCAGTTTTGCCATTGCGAGCATTGCGCTACCCAGTTTCTGGTTGGCAACCATTGTCATGGTCTTTCCTTCGATCTGGTGGGGCTGGTCACCCCCGATGCAACTGATAACTTTTACCGAAGACCCGTGGGGCAACCTTCGTATGTTCATCATTCCGTCGTTCATCATGGGCATGGTTCTGTCGGGAACAACCATGAGAATGACACGCACCATGATGCTTGAGGTGCTGAGGCAGGACTACATCAGGACTGCCTGGTCGAAGGGGCTACGTGAAAGAACAATAGTCTTGAGACACGCCCTGAAGAATGCGCTCATTCCGGTAGTCACCATAATCGGGCTACAGATGCCGATCATAATTGGTGGGTCCGTTGTCCTCGAGAGAATATTCAATCTGCCCGGTATCGGCTGGCTCTTGATTGATGTTATCAATAGTCGGGACTACACTGTACTTTCCAGCGTGAACCTGGTTATGGCTTTGTTTGTCCTCATGATCAACCTGTTGGTTGACCTGGCCTATTCTTATTTAGACCCCCGGGTGCAATACAGATAGGAGGAGTCTGCAGAATGAGGATTGCGGCACCAAGCACATCACCGGAGGTTAAGTCGAAGAAACGTTACTTGCTGGTTGACCTGCTTATCAGGCTGGTCAGGGAGAAGCCACTGGGTACTGTCGGTGGAGTTATAGTTCTGGTGCTGTTTTTTACCGGCATTTTTGCTGACTTTCTAGCGCCCTACGGCATGAACGAAGCAAACCTTGATACAATAATGGTGCTACCCTCAGCCCAACACTGGTTGGGTACAGACAACCTGGGCCGGGATATGCTGAGTCGTATTATTTATGGCGCCCGTATCTCGATGTATGTCGGTCTGGCCGGTGCAGCTCTCGATGTGGTGGTGGCGACACTCATCGGGGCCATTTCTGGTTTCATCGGCGGTAAATTCGATCTGATAGTACAGAGGTTTGTCGATGCCTGGATGTGCTTCCCCCCACTATTTATCATGCTCAGCATCATGGCCTTGCTCGGGCCGGGTCTGCTATCAGTGATACTCGTGCTGGGCATGTTGGCCGGTATCGGTGCCTCAAGGGTGGTGAGAAGCGCTGTTATTAGCATTAAAAGTAATGCGTATGTGGAAGCAGCCGAGGCTATCGGCTGCACCAAACGGCAAATGCTGGTCCGTCACATTCTGCCCAATATCACGGCACCCATCATCATCATATTTACGGTAGCAATGGGAGGCATGATTCTATACGAGGCTACCTTAAGCTTTCTGGGATTCGGCATTCCTCCACCTGAACCAAGCTGGGGTGGAATGCTCAGCGGACCAGGCCGCTACCAGATGTATTCGGCTCCTTGGATGGTTATCTGGCCCGGGTTTGCCCTGGCTATTGTAGTCTACGGTATAAATATGTTCGGCGATGCAGCGAGGGACATACTTGACCCCAGGCTGAGGGGTGGACTGGGACGTTACGCAGGAGCGAAGAGGAAGAAACCGAAAATAACAGAAAAATAAGGGGCTATCCTCATGTGCATATTTTCTATCCCCGCTTGCACTGGTTGTT
>CAZEBT010000088.1:0-6093 GCA_964510485.1 uncultured Dehalococcoidales bacterium
CCCTATGCCGATATAGTTACCTCGACCACCCATAAAACACTGCGCGGTCCACGGAGCGGGTTTATTCTGTGTCGCCGTGAGCTAGCCCCGGCAGTTGATGCGGCTGTTTTCCCTCAGATGCAGGGCGGCCCCTTCATGCACGCCATCGCCGCCAAGGCAGTCTGCTTTCACGAGGCAATGCAACCCGGCTTCCTGGACTATCAGCGGGCTACCCTGGATAATGCCCTTGTCCTCGCCAGCGAGCTTCAGAGTCTGGGGTTGCGCCTCCTGACCGGCGGAACGGACAATCACCTGATAATGGTTGACCTTACCGAGCAGGGAGTTATCGGCAAGGATGCTGAGGAGGCACTGGGGAGAGCGGGCATTGTCGTTAATCGTGAACCCGTTCCCTTTGATACCCGTCCACCCAGGGTAACCAGCGGCATCAGACTGGGCACACCTGCGGTTACCACACGCGGTTTTGGCAGGGAGGAAATGAGGCAGATTGCCTCATTAATTGTTAGAGTAATCAGCAATTCTGGCAACCCGGAGGTTGAGAGCCAGGTGAGCCAGGAGGTCAGCCGGATGTGCTCTCGCTTCCCGGTGCCCGGGATTGATGACTGATTTTGATGTGAAAATAATACCCCCTTCGCCCTGTGAAGGGGGAAGGGGGTATGAAAATCAGCCTGGTGATTGGTATCTAGTCGTACTTTTCACGCTGGAATATGGTAGCCATTCCCTGTCCACCACCAACGCATAACGTAGCCAGACCCCACTCAAGGTCACGGCGGACCATCTCGTGAGCAATTATCGCTGCCTGTCTTGAGCCGGTCATCCCCAGAGGGTGGCCGATGGCGACAGCTCCTCCCTTGGGGTTCAGCTTTGCCATCTCTTCCGGGCCCATCCCCAGTTTATCTGCGCAGTAAATAACCTGGCAGGCGAACGCCTCGTTAATCTCAATGATGTCAAAGTCCTTGATACTCATGCCCGTTCGCTTCAGTATTTTATCCGTTGCCGGGTAGGGACCGATCCCCATGACCGTGGGGTCAACACCAACCATCACCGCGTGTCTGAAGGTGCACATCGGCTTGTAGCCAAGCTCCTTTGCCTTTTCCTTGGACATGAGAAGGACGGCACCGGCGCCATCACTCCTCGGGCATGAATTGCCGGCAGTTACCAGCCCATTCTCCTTGTAGGCAGGCGGCAGAGAGGCTATTCTTTCGTAGGAGGTTCCTCGCCTGGGGCACTGGTCGGTATCAACTACCTCGGTAGTGCCGTCTTCGTAGTTAATGGTGATGGGCACTATCTCGTCCTTGAATAGTCCGGCGTCCTGGGCGGCTATTGCCTTCTCGTGGCTCGTCAGGGCGAAGCGGTCCGAGTCCTCACGGGAGATGCCGTAGCGTTCGGAAAGCTCCTCGGCGGTACGTCCCATGTCATAAACCCAGAGTGGAATTTCTGGAGGCAACATCGGCATTAGCTTGGCGGTCTTCCAGTCGTCGGGATATTTCGCCTCCTCCTGTTCTTTGGTGAGATTGGTTCGCATGAAGTCTGCTATCGAGGGTGCTCCACGCCGTCCGACCTGCCACGGCGGTACCGGTCCCCGGCGGTCCATCGTCTCCAGACCACCGGCAATGATGATGTCGGCATCATCATTCATGATATAGTGGGCGGCAATTGCTATGGCATTGGAAGCGGAGGCACACTGCCGGCTGGTATCACTGCCGGCTACCGAGTCGGGAAAACCGGCGGTCAGCAATATGTTCCGGGACATTGTACCCCCGAGAGCAGCCGAGCCGATGACAATCTCGTCCAGGAGATTTGGGTCAAGTTTGTTTCTTTCCACTATCGCTTTTAGAACTGGTACCATGAGGTCAGTAAATCCGATAGTCCGGTACACACCCCGGTCCCCTGCCCGGCCAATCGGTGACCGGCATGCATCTACGATGACTGCTTCTTTCATCTCTCTCCTTTTCCGGCCTGTTTATTTATTCCTGGGCAGGCACCTCACCTGCCTACTAGAATATAGCATGTCTGACCTGTGTCTGGCAAACTATGACGGCGGCTGTTTGTGCGCTAAGGGTTAGGTTCATGCTAAATCTTTACGGTTAACTGGGGGGTGTGGTTCCGAGATTATAGTGATATAATGTTATTTACCCGGGTGAGTTTGAGATTATATTTAAAGGAAGGTAGTAGCTATGGACGAGTTGAAGGTATTTACCGGTAATGCCCATCCTGTCCTTGCCCAGGAGATTACTGAATACCTGGGTATGCCTCTGGGCAGGGCCGAAGTCTTTGAGTTCAGTAACGAGAATATCTTTGTCCGTATTATGGACAATGTTCGCGAGCGAGATGTTTTCGTTATTCAGTCCATCTGCTCCCCGGTCAACAAGAGTCTGGTGGAGATGTTGATTATGCTTGATGCCCTGAAAAGGGCATCAGCCAAGCGTATAACTGCGGTAGTTCCCTACTATGCGTATGGACGTAGTGACCAGAAGAACCAGCCGCGGGTGCCGATAACAGCCAGGTTGGTAGCTGACCTGCTCACTACGGCCGGGGCTAACCGGGTACTGACGGTAGATTTGCACTCATCACAAATACAGGGTTTCTTTAATATACCCGTTGATGAACTGACTGCCCTTGACCTGCTGAGCAATTACTTTAAGGAGAGGAATTTTAATGACCTGGTGGTAGTGGCTACCGATATTGGCATCTCCAAGCGAGCGCGTGACCTGGCAGCCAAGCTTAACACTCCGCTGGTTATTATTGAGAAGAGACGGCTGGGTAACACCGGTATGACTGAGGCACTCAATATTATCGGTGAGGTAGAGGGTAAGGTAGCGCTTACTCTGGACGATGAGATTGATACCGCAGGCTCCCTGGTGAATGCCGTTGAGGCACTGGTAAAGCAGGGTGCCAGGGAGGTCTATTCCTGCTGCACCCACCCGATATTCTCAGGTCCGGCTGTAGAGAGGATAAAGTCGTGCCCGGTGAAGGAGTTGGTAGTTACTGATACCGTTCCCGTTACCGGAGACAAGAAGCTGGATAAGATTACGGTGCTATCGGTAGCTCCCCTGCTTGGGGAGGCTATCCATCGCATTCACACGGGGCTGTCAATAGGAGCCATGTTTGAACAAGAGTGAAGAACTGGTTGAGGTATATACGGCGAAGGGTGAGGCAGAGGCACAGATTATCAAGGGCTTGCTGGAGAGCAATGAGATACCCTGTCTGCTGAAATCATCGGCGGCGCCTTCGGTGCACGCATTCGCTATTGACGGGATGGGTGAGGTTAAGGTTGTGGTCTGGAAGTCAGCAGCAGATAGAGCCAGGAAACTAATCAGGGGAGGGGATGATGCTTAAGTGGCTGGGTGCACTGGTTGATTCCAATGAGAAAGAGCTGAAGCGTCTGCAGCCGCTGGTAGACAGGATAAACGGGCTGGAGCCTGAATTTGAACGGCTCGGTGATGACGAACTCCGTGCCAAGACTGAAGAGTTCAGGGGGCGATATAGAGATGGCAGCTCGCTGGATGAGCTTCTGCCCGAAGCATTTGCGGCTGTTCGTGAAGCGGCCAAGCGAACCATGCGTCAGCGCCACTTCAATGTACAGCTAATGGGGGGGATTGTCCTTCACCAGGGTAAAATCGCCGAGATGAAGACCGGTGAGGGCAAGACCCTGGTGGCTACCCTTCCCATGTATCTAAATTCGCTTACCGGCGATGGCTGCCATTTGATTACGGTTAACGATTACCTGGCCAAACGGGACGCTCACTGGATGGGACCCATATACCACGCCCTGGGGGTAGGTGTCGCCAGCATACAGCATCAGTCTGCCTTCATCTATGACCCCACCTATGAGTCAGAAGACCCGGCCTGGCACTCCCTGCGTCCCATATCGCGTCGCCAGGCTTATGAGGCGGATATAACCTACGGGACAAATAACGAGTTCGGTTTTGACTACCTGCGGGACAATATGGTTGTCGACCTGGCTCAGTGTGCGCAGCGTTCCCTGAACTACGCCATCGTTGACGAGGTAGATAATATTCTGATTGACGAGGCACGTACTCCGCTTATCATCAGCGGGCCGCGTGAGGAATCACCGCAGGAGTACCAGGTTTTCGCTCGCGTTGCTGCTCAGCTAAAGCCGGACAGTGACTACAAGATGAGCGAGAAGGGACGCTCGGTGGATGAGATATACGAGTCTGGATATGAGACTGCGGAGAGAATACTGAAACGGGAGGGGATACTGAAATCGGGCAACCTCTATGACAATGCTGCTCTGGTGCATCACCTGAGGAACTCCATAACCGCCAAGGAGGCGTACCACAGAGACCAGGAGTATATCGTCAAGGATAACCAGGTTATTATTGTTGATGAGTTTACCGGCCGGCTGATGTATGGCCGCCGTTATTCTGCGGGGCTGCACCAGGCAATCGAAGCCAAGGAGAGGGTCAAGGTGCAGCGGGAGACCATGACCTTCGCCACGGTTACCTTTCAGAACTACTTCAGGATGTATAACAAGCTTGCCGGGATGACCGGCACCGCTGTTACTGAGGCCGAGGAGTTTCACAAGATATATCAGCTTGAGGTGGTGGTTATTCCGACCAATGAGCCGATGGTCAGGCAGGACCTGTCTGACCAGATTTACCGGGATGAGAAGGCTAAGTTCAAGGCGGTGACGCGTGAGGTTGAGCAGCTTTATAAGGAAAAGCGTCCGGTGCTGATTGGCACCGTGTCGATTGAGAAGTCGGAGGAGCTGAGTGAGCAGCTAAAAAGGAAGGGTGTCCAGTACCAGGTTCTCAATGCCAAGCAGCATGAGCAGGAGGCTGGCATCATCGCTCAGGCCGGGCGGATGGGGGCGGTAACCGTAGCCACCAATATGGCGGGACGCGGCGTTGATATTGTGCTTGGCGGCAGTCCCGAGGGGAGAAGTCAGGAGGACTGGCAGAAGGAACACGACGAGGTAATCAGGCTGGGCGGACTGCACATAGTTGGCACCGAGCGCCATGAGGCAAGGCGGATTGATAACCAGCTCCGGGGTAGGGCCGGGCGGCAGGGTGACCCGGGAAGCTCTCGCTTCTATGTTTCTCTTGAGGACGACATAATGAAGCGGTTTGGCGGTGACCGTGTCAAGGGCTTTATGGAGTGGGTCGGCATGGATGAGGATACCCCCATTGAGAACAAGCTGGTCAACCGCTCTGTTGAAAGTGCCCAGGTGAGGGTGGAAGGCTACCACTTTGATATCCGTAAACACCTGGTTGAATATGACGATGTGGTTAATACGCAGCGCGAGCTTGTTTATGATGAGCGCCGGAAGGTATTGAGCGGCGCCGACCTCAAGGCGAACATCCTGTCAATGGTCAGGGAAGAGGTACAGGGCATGGTGGCTGCTTATGCCGCAAACGGGCATGAGCGCGAGGATATGGTGAAGCTGATTGCTGAGGTGTCCACCATTATGCCCCTGTCACCGCAGGTCAGTGCTGATGCCCTGGTCAATCTCAAGCCGGAGGAGATTGAGGAGAGGCTTGCTGAGCAGGCGGAGGCTCTCTACGAGCAGCGGGAGCAGGAGATGGGTGCCGACAATATGAGGGTGCTGGAGCGTCTGGTAATGCTGCGTACCATTGACAATCTCTGGATAGAGCACCTGACGGTGATGGAGGACATGCGCCAGGAGGCAGGCTGGCAGAGTCTGCGCCAGGTACGGCCGGTAGATGCCTACAAGAGCAAGGGGTACGAGTTGTATCAGAACCTTAAGTCCACCATTCAGTATGATGTCGTCCACACGATATACCACGTTGGCATTACCCGGCAGCCGGTAGCGAAGGCAGCGCCGTCCAAGATGGCTGAGGTGGCGGCAGCCAGCCGGGCAGGCGGCGGCAAGCCAGAGCCACAGAGGGTAGCTAAGAAGAAGATAGGGCGCAACGACCCCTGCCCCTGCGGCTCCGGTAAGAAGTATAAGCACTGTTGTGGAAGGTGAGAGATGGAAATGATATTGGGAGTAAAGACCTGTGATAAGTGTGGAGAACTAATGGAGAAGGGGCAAAGCATTGTTATTATAGGCCTAAGCACTGTTGCTAACACAAATAATGAACTGGAGGTTCCAGAGCCTGAAATAAGATA
>CAZEBT010000089.1:0-6083 GCA_964510485.1 uncultured Dehalococcoidales bacterium
TGATGAAACATCGGCACATGGGTGGCATCGCTGGCCTCATAGCGATAAATCTTGCCCGGCTCAATCACCCTTATCGGTGGCTCCATGGTCTCAATAACACGGGCGCTTACCGCAGTGGTATGGGTACGCAGCAGCCTCAGCCTGTCTTCACGCTCCGCCTCAGATTCAACCCAGCAGGTTGACATGGTATCCCGCGCCGGGTGCTCCCCGGGAATATTCAACGCCTCAAAGTTGTAGTAGTCCCACTCCACCTCCGGCCCCTCCATAACCTGAAAACCCATGGAGGCAAATATGTCACACATCGCATCCAGTGTCTGAGTGATGGGGTGCAGACGCCCCAGCGGATAATGCCGACCCGGTAGAGTAATATCCCCGCGGGCAAGCTCTGCCCCACCTCCCCGGACGGCTCGCTTCTCCAGCTCCGCCTTCAGCTCCTCTGCCTTCCGCCTCAGGCTCTCCTCCAGGTCAGCCCTGACCCGGTTAGCACTGGCACCAACAGTTTTCCTCTCCTCCAGAGGCAGCGCCGACAGGCCACGCAGAATCATGGTCAGCTCACCCTTCCTGCCCAGATAGCGGACCCGCCACGACTCCAGTCCGTCAATGCCGGTAATGCCCTCCAGCTCCCTCAGCGCATTTAGCCTTATTTGTTCTGGTTGTTGTGACATCTCCTCACCCTGAGACCAGATTACCAAAAAGAACCCTCCGCCTGGGAGGGTTATTCGTCAACTTCTGAACTAGACCTAGCTACTTATAACGGTTTTATCACCATGCCACAGCCCCCCAAGCGCACCTAGCGCTCCGAAAATATGAAGTTCATTCTAAACTGGCGGGAGGCACTGTAAACTGACATGCGCACCATACCCAACTTTTGAGGGCAGTCTAGCATAAGAAACGTGCTTTGTCAACAAGGGAGGATATCGGAACCGGTTACTGCCTGACCTAGACCTTACCCCTGGCTACGGTTACCAGACTGGCAAAGGCTTCAGGCTCCCTGACCGCCATGTCAGCCAGCATCTTGCGGTTGACTTCAACCCCTGACTTCCTCAAGCCATCCATAAGCCGCCCGTAGCTCAGACCCTGGGACCTGCTGGCCGCATTGATTCGTGAAATCCACAAACGCCTCATATCACCCTTCCGCTCCCGGCGGTGAGCATAGGCATAACTCAACGATTTCAGCATAGACTCATGGGCACGGCGGTACAGGGAGTGCTTGGTTGCCCGGTGCCCCTTGGTAAGGGCCAGCACCTTCTTATGCCGCTGATGACTGGTTACACCTCTTTTTACTCGTGGCAAGAGATTCCTCCTACTTCACCCCGTAAGGTATAAGCCTCTTTATCCGCGCCCTGTCACTGGGGCTAACCGGTATTGTCTCGTCGTAAAGACGTCTCACCCGCTTAGGTTTTTTTCGGCGCAGGTGGCTCTTCCCACCCTTGGTGCGCATTAGCTTACCACCGCCGGTAATATGGAAACGGCTCTGCGCCCCCTTATGAGTCTTGATTTTTGGCATCCTGAGTCTCCTTTGCTTTAGCCTTCTGGTCGGTTACTGGTGACAGGATGATATTCATCCTCCTCCCTTCCATGGTTGGTTGCCTCTCCATAGAAGATATCTCACCCATTAGCTCCGCCATTCTCTGGAGAAGCTTCCGGCCCAGCTCAGGGTGTGTAATCTCACGCCCCCTGAATAGCATCGTCACCTTAACCTTATCTCCTTTACCGAGCAGCTTCCTGGCTGTCCTCGCCTTAGCCTCAAAATCATGGTCACCAATCTTGGGTCGTAAACGTACCTCTCTCAGGAGCGATATCTTCTGGCTCTTCCTGGCCCCCCGCTCCTTCTTGCCCTGCTCATACTTGTACTTTCCATAGTCAAGGAGGCGACAAACCGGTGGCACTGCGGTAGGCGCCACCTCAACCAGGTCAAGGCTTTGCTTCCCCGCTACCTCTCGTGCCTGTACCAAGGGCATAATCCCCAACTGCTCCCCCTTATCACCCACAAGGCGAACCTCGCTAGCCCGGATTTGCTCGTTGACACGCAGTTTCTTAACTATGTCTTACACTACCTCCTCTAAGCACAAGTACCTTAGAACAGAAATATATCATACTCTCTGATACTAATCAAATCCGTAAATCATTCCTTCTCTCTACGGCAACTGTCCTGATACTCCTCTTGAAGTCATCAACAGATTGTGAGGGCAGCTGCTCCCCGGTGCGCAGCCGGACGGAAACGGTAGAAGCCGCCACCTCCTTGTCTCCAATTACCAGCATACAGGGTATCTTTTCAAGCTGTGCCCCCCGGATTTTAAAGTTGACCCTCTCTGACCGAGCGTTAACCTCTACCCGTATCCCCTCACTTTTAAGCTCAACCTCCAGCTTACGTGCGTACTCCAGATGACGGTCCGCTACCGGAATGAGCATCACCTGAACCGGTGCCAGCCACACCGGGAAGGCACCGCCGTAGTGCTCAATCAACAGCCCGAAGAAGCGGCACCACGCCCCCAGCAAGGCACGATGTATCATGTAGGGACGATGTTCCCGTCCGTCCTTCCCTATATACACCATATCAAACCGCTCCGGCAGATTGAAGTCAAACTGAATTGTCGTCATCTGCCACTCCCGGCCGAGGGCATCCTCAATCTTGATATCAATCTTCGGTCCGTAGAAGGCACCACCGCCTTCATCCACTTCATAATCTACGCCCTGCTCGTGGAGGACCTTACGCAGTGCTTCTTCAGCCTGCTTCCACTGCTCCTCGGTGCCTATCGATTTTTCAGGACGTGTGGAAAGATAGACCTTGTACTTATCAAAACCGAAAGCCTTCCACATGTGGATTGAAAAGCGGTATACCTCTGCTATCTCGTCCTCAACCTGCTCCGGCATGCAGATAATGTGGGCATCGTCCTGCGTAAAGCCGCGTGTGCGCAACAACCCGAGCAGCACACCGCTGCGTTCGTACCGATAGACTGTGCCCAGTTCGGCCCAGCGCAGGGGCAGGTCTCGATAGGAGCGTGTCTGTGATTTGTATGCCAGCATATGGAAAGGGCAGTTCATCGGTTTGAGATAGTACTGGTGCCCCTCGATATCAATCGGCGAGTACATATTCTCCCGATAGAAGTCCAGGTGACCGCTGGTCTCCCACAGCTTGCTAAGCCCGATATGAGGCGTATAGAGCAGTTCATAGCCATTGGCAAAGTGTTCCTGCCGCCAGAAATCCTCTACGACAGTCCGGATACGGCCAGCCCTGGGGCCATAGATAATAAGACCACTTCCCATCTCCTCAGAAGTGACGTATAGATTCAGCTGCTTGTTCAGACGGCGATGGTCGCGAGACTCAATCTCCTCAAGCTTCTTCAGGTGTTCTGTCAGAGCCTCCTCGGTATCAAAAGCCACCCCATATATTCGCTGCAGCATGGGGCGGCGCTCACTACCTCGCCAGTAAGCACCGGCAATACTGACCAGCTTAAAAGCCCCTATTTCCCCGGTGGAACTCACATGGGGCCCGCGACATAAATCAACAAACGAACCCTGCCGGTAGATAGTAACCCTTTCATCCGGGATTTCATCAATCAGCTCCAGCTTATAGGGCTGGGCAGCAAATATCCGGCGGGCCTCATCCTTGATTACCTCTTCTCTGTTAAAGGGCGCATTAGAAGCAATTATCTGGCGCATGTTCTCCTCAATGAGGGGTAAATCATCGGGGGTCAACGAGCGCGGCAGGTCAAAGTCATAGTAAAAACCGTTTTCAATGGTCGGCCCGATGCCAAACTTGGCATCGGGAAACATGGACTGAACCGCTTCAGCCATAACATGCGCCGCCGAGTGCCGCATTACCTCCAGCCCCTTGTCTTCACCTGTCCTCTGTCTCTTACTAGAAACCATTGTTGAAAGCCCCGCTCTGGTAAAGGAAAACCTCCCACCCGGTCTGGGAACGAGAGGCTTGCCTTATATTATACCAGCCACGAGCCACGAGTGCAATCACCCCCGTTTGTCCAGCACCACACCGAAGGACTATAATCTAAGCAACCATGATAAAGAAGGTCTTTCCTATCCTAGCCCTCTGTGTTTTCTCAGCCACACTGGGTATCGGGATAATATCACCGCTCCTTCCCCTCTATGTCAGAGACATGGGGGCTACCGGTGTCGGGCTGGGTGTCATCATGGCCTGCTATGCCATCTCCAACAGTGTCGCCGTGCCTATTATTGGCAGGCTATCTGACCGAAAAGGCAGAAAGGTATTTCTCACCATAGGCCTGCTAGCCTACGCCCTTATCTCCGTGGGCTATATATATGCCGGCAACGTTGTCCAGCTGAGCATGGTCCGCCTCTCGCTGGGTATAGCCGGGGCGATGACTACTCCCGTCGCTATAGCCTACCTCGGCGACCTCTCCCCGGAGGGCGAAGAGGGGAAATGGATGGGCTATGCCAATGCTGCCTTTTTCAGCGGCTTTGGCTTTGGCCCGTTTATTGGCGGATTTGTTACCGAAAACATCGGGCAGACTGCTGCCTTCCTTATCCTGATTGGCCTCAACCTGCTGGCCTTTCTCATAGCCCTTCTCTTCCTGCCCGAAGTCAGCCAGAGAAAAACAGGCGAAGAATTCCACCTGTCCTTTAGAGAAATGGGCCGCAGCGACATGGTTAAGGGTCTCTTCAGCTTCCGGATAGTACAGGCTATCGGCCGGGGGGGTATTTCCGCCTTCCTCCCCATCTTCGCCTCTATGATTGGCCTGGGTACAAGCCTCATAGGAATACTGCTCACCACTAATATTATCGCCGTGACCCTGCTGGCACCTTTTGGCGGTAGAGCCGCTGATAAATTCAACCGCAGAAATCTCATTATCTTCACCAGCATCCTTTTTAGCATAATCATGGTCGCTATCCCCTTTACCCAAAGCTTCTGGCAAATACTGGGGCTCTTACTTGTCCAGGGACTTAGCGCCGCAATCGCCATGCCAGCCGCCACTGCCCTGGTTGTCGAGGAAGGCAGGAGGTACGGTATGGGCTCCACCATGTCCGTATTCTTTCTGGCAATGAGCGTCGGAACGGCTCTGGGACCCATCATCTCCGGTGGAATTTCAGACTGGCAAAATATTAACTGGGTCTTTTACTTCGGAGCATTTACGGGTATCATAGGGACAGGACTTTTTACCTGGTTCACCAGACGATACCGCAGCCAGCACCCTGACTTCTCCAGCCACGCCTGAGCTTCCGCCCGAAAGCAAACCAGTTGACAAACCAGGGTACTTATGGTACAGTTTACCCCGAGGAAGCGGTATCAAGAAAATGTCGCAGAACACTGACCGGCAAGAATCATATTACTGGTATTACGCATTTACATACGTGAAAGGTGCGCTTGGGAGGTTGTGGGCACAAAAATAGCTCCAGTAGTAGACACAGTCCCTAGAAGTTTAAAAGAACCCTCCCAGGCGGAGGGTTCTTTTTTAGGCTTAAAATACTGAAATGGAAGGCAGGGGAAATGATTATAATGAAAAGCGACGCCACTCAAGAAGAAATAGCCAACGTGGTAAAGGAGATTAAAAAAAGCGGCCTCAGGGCAGATGTTTCCAGGGGAGCATATAGAACAGTGATTGGCCTGGTGGGCGACGAACAGAGGGCCCCATTTGAGCGCCTCGCTATCCTCCCCGGAGTAAAAGAGGCAAGGATGATTGAGACCCCCTATAAACTAATCAGCCGGGAATATGCTAAACTCTCTGGTGAAGAGAGTCAGCACCGGGTAATAAAAGTGGGCAGTGTTGAAATCGGGGGCAGTGAGCCTGTATTCATCGCCGGACCCTGCGCTGTGGAGAGTAAAGCCCAGCTATTCAAGATTGCCGAAGGCGTGAAGATGGCCGGGGCACATATCCTGAGAGGGGGTATCTTTAAACCCAGGACCTCAATACACTCCTTCCAGGGGCTTGGAGCCGAAGGCCAGGAAGAGGCAAAGGAGGCCCTGGGATGGCTGCGCGAAGCCGGGAACAGGTTTGAAATGCCAGTAGTAACCGAAGCCAGAGGAGAAGGACAGGTTGACCTGATAGTTGATTACGTTGATGTCATCCAGATTGGAGCCAGGAACATGTATGACCAGGACCTGC
>CAZEBT010000090.1:0-6033 GCA_964510485.1 uncultured Dehalococcoidales bacterium
AGTTCTGAAAATTGTGGGAAACTGATATTATTTCGCCAAGTGTAAACTTCTCCTTGTTCATCTTTACCAGGTCTGCAAGCGTAATCTTGTCTTGTCCTAAGATTTCTAAAAAAGTATCTTTAGTCCAGCCACCTTGAATAAATATCTCTGCCGTTTCTTTGAAGTACGTCTCCATTGCGCTAACGCACATTATGACAAAGTACCAACGAGCCTGTTGTATAATTTCTGGGTCTGTATCCTGCTGTTCCATAAAGTTTACTAGCGCTTCAGCCGCTCCAGTCTTTTCCAAGAAACTATCATAAGGCACTAGATGTTGGACATTGGACTCTCGAGCGAGAAGTATTCGTTTTCTAATGGCTTCGAACTTCATACAATGCTCCTATACTAGCAATTCTGTGTATTATACCTCCACCAGCGCCTTCTCGTAGTCCTGCACGCGGGGGTTCTTCCTGTGCCGGTCTATGATATGCCCTTCGGCTATTAGATGGGCAGCCTGGGCTTCAACGCCGGCCGGGGTACTTGGGGTTGAGCTCACCGCTTGACTTTAATGTGCGCCAGTAGGGGGTAATATCGGTATCTCCTTCGGCAGCAGATTCTTCGGCAGCGTGGGCGGCAACCCAGGCGAAGATGCCGGTGGTTATCGGGCAACTGAAGTTCGTGCCGTGCTTTCTGGCAAGCAGCGCCCGGATTTCATTGATGGTGATGAGCCTGCCCCTGGGGACTCTTGACATAATCTCATTGACCTCTCTGGGTGCCGGGATGACGAAGGTGCCTGTTCCCCACCGCTTGCTCATCTTGTCAGTGACCTCCTGGACTCTGGGCAGGTCCTTGTCATCGGCCAGTTTTTCCCTCCAAGTCTTTTTCTTTTTCGCCGTTAGACTGTTCCTCCCTAATTGCTCCGATATACTGCTTCGTAGTGGTACCACACTAACGAGTTTTTCCGTGAAGTATGGACAGCGGAGAGGCCATTATTCCTGACGAAGGCTTCCAGGTCCTCTATTGTGGTAATACCGTAGCTGTGTTCAAATGACCTGCCCAGCCTGGCGAGCCACCCTGTGAAAATAATGTCGGCATAGATGAAATAACCCCCGGGCTTCAAGACCCTTTTCATCTCTGCCAGGGCATTCAGCCAGTCGGGTATGTGGTGCATAACCTGAAACGACAGAACGACGTCAAACCGGCTGTCCTCAAAGGGCAGGCGCTTGGCATCGGCTACCAGGAAGCCGGCTCTGGGGGCATCATTCATGCCTTCCTGGGCAAGCTTAACCTGTTCTGTGTCGAGGTCAATGCCGACCACTCTGGCACCATATCTCCGGGCTAGGTCCCGGGAAATGGCTCCATTACCACAGCCAATCTCCAGGCAGTCGGGCTTTCCCTCCAGCGTAGCATAGCTGAGAAGCTTCTGAGTATTCCGGATTCTTCTCCTGGCGTTCCACCGGCTATTGACGAAGAATTTCTCAACCCCGGTCATCTTCATTCTATTTCCTTCGGGCTGGTAATACAGCCGGCTACGGCACTGGCGGCGGCAACGGCTGGATTAGCCAGATAGACCTCTGATTTGGTGCTGCCCATCCTGCCGATGAAGTTGCGGTTGGTAGTGGAGACACAGCGTTCCCCTGCTGCGAGAACGCCCATGTATCCCCCAAGGCAGGGGCCGCAGGTGGGGGTGCTGACTACTGCCCCGGCACGGATAAATGCCTCTATCAGTCCTTCACTCAGGGCATCAAGGTATATCTGCTGGGTTGCCGGGATAATAATGCACCGCACCTTCGGGTGTACCTTTCTGCCTTTTAATATCCTGGCAGCGAGCTGCAAATCGCTGAGGCGGCCGTTGGTGCAGCTGCCGATTACCGCCTGGTCTATTTCAATATTGCCCACCTGGCTGACTGGTCTGGCATTAGCCGGGGAGTGGGGCAGGGCGACCTGTGGCTCCAGAGACGAAACATCGTATTCAATAACCTGCGAGTATTCGGCATCGCCGTCCGGTTCGTAAACGGTGTAGGGGCGTTTGGCACGGGGTTTAATATAATCAAGCGTTTTGCCGTCCACCCGGAAGATTCCCGCTTTGCCGCCAGCCTCAATAGCCATATTAGCCATGGTGAATCGTCCATCCATGGGCAGGGCGTCCACTGCCTCACCGGTGAACTCCATTGCTGCATAAAGGGCACCATCAACGCCGATATTACCGATGGTATACAGGATCAGGTCCTTGCCTCCAACCCATTCCGGCAGGCTGCCCTGATAGGTCAGCTTGATGGTAGGCGGCACCTTCATCCAGATATCGCCGGTAGCCATGGCGGCAGCGATATCGGTTGAGCCCATGCCGGTGGCGAAGGCACCCAGGGCGCCGTAGGTGCAGGTGTGCGAATCAGCCCCGATAGCCATATCTCCGGGCAGCACCATGCCCTGTTCGGGGAGCAGGGCATGCTCAATGCCCATCTGCCCCACATCAAAGTACGGTATTCCCTGCTCGTAGCAGAAGTTGCGCATCACCTTAACCTGCTCGGCGGAGGTAATGTCCTTGTTGGGCACGAAGTGGTCGGCCACCATCACTATCTTTAGCGGGTCAAAGACCTTATTCACGCCAAGGCGGTGGAACTCCCTGATGGCAATAGGGGCGGTAATGTCATTGGCCAGGATGAGGTCTGCCCTGACGCTTATGAATTCGCCGGGGCTTACCTCTTTTCTATCTGTGTGCGCTGCCAGTATCTTCTCAGCTAGAGTCGACATAGTTTCCTTTCTCACATTATTTTTTGAATCTTGTTAATAGAGTCTTTACACTGGTACTCAGGCAGTTTGTTGCCGATTTGCCGTTTAGCCTCGCCCAGTTTTTTTAGAATCTCAAGGGCAGTATCAAAGCTAAGGACTCCGGGTGCTGAGAGCGGGTCCTTCTTTCCGAATAGTAGCTTCTCAAGAAAGGTCTCCACGTGCTGGGGGCAGAGGTCCCTCGGTGGTGATTTAGCCACGGTAAACTTATCATTTACGAAATCAAGTTCAATCCTGCCCTTCGGTCCACTCAACCGCATAAACTTACCCTGTTCACTGCCAACGCAATAGCCAATCTTGCTGACAACTTTAACGGCATGGTTGTTATGTTTAATAGTAAATGGAACTAAAGCGCATGTTTCCCCTGAGATAGGGCAATCTTTGTATTGGGCCCTTCTTACTTTGCCCAGTTTGACGGTTTTTATGGTGTCTGGCGGGCAGGTTGTATTCTGATTAACCGCAGCGCCGACCACCGCCAGAATATGACAAAACAGGTCAAAAATAACGCCCTTATCGAAGGTGGAGGCTCGCCCTTCAGGGATGCCGTCAGGCTCCAAGAGATGAAATTCTACTGTGTCGACCCCTCCAATTTCTTTTATATAACGGTTACTCTTGTGCAGGAAGGGGTAGGCCCGGGCCAGGTAGTGGTCAAAGGCATAGATAGAATCCGCTGCCTCTTTTCTTTTTAGCGCCCCTTTAAGTCTTCCGGCAGCCTTAATGCTGGCATCCAGGGGTTTTTCAATGAAAATCCTGCCTTCTGGAGCCAATCGCTCCAGCCAGAAAGCGGCTTTCTTAGAATGGCAACTGTCGGGGGTTATGATAAAGACATGACTGACTTCATCAGGTTTTTCGATAGTTTGCCTGCCGCTGGAATCATCTATGTAGCACGACTTGCCTTTACTACGGGAAGATTGCCAGAGAGCGGTGACGCCGGGGCTGGCCAGCTTTATCTGGGGGTCTAAATCTACCGCCCACAATTCGGTATTTCGTTTGTCGGCTACGTCTACTAGGAATGGGAGGTAGCGTTGCTGAGCCCACTCGCCGTTGCAGCCCTCGAGAACCACCTTAGTAGTCTTTTTTATTTCTTGGAGGGAAAGGTGCCATCTAACGAATAGCAGGGCTGCCACTAACAGGGCAGTGATGACTCCCGCCTGCCCCCAAGTCGGGGTGTCGGTCAGCAGAGAGAGGATTACGAAGCCAATGAGCATGAAAAAGTAGAAAAAAGCAAATAGATACCTGGTTCTAAACACGTCATTTAAGTATTGTGGTGCTTTATTGATGTGGAGGAACCGTAATACCTTATTGCTGCGTAGAGACTCCGGGAGTATCCGCATCGGGGGTATATCCATGGTCGGGTCCAGCATTGCTTTGCCCTCAGACTCAATCCAGAGGATTCGGGCTAGTTTGTTAACCCGTGCCCGGTGGCACTCAAAGGCGTAGGTCCACCTTGTGGAATGAAAGAAGCCGAAGAAAGTAAGTATGATCAGAAAATATAGTGGCCAACCAAGTTGCTGTCCCATGCTATCTGTTGAGCTGCTGTAAGCCATGAAAGCGAACATGCCGCCGGTTATGGCGGCATAAACGCTCATGAACCAGGCTCTCTCGCTTTCCAGATGGCGGCAATGGAGCCAGTGTTGCTCAAGAAGTACCTGGAGATTTTCGGTATTTGCCCTATCCTTATGGCTCATTTTGACGGTGACCTATGCCTTTACGTCGCGAGGTAATTATTGCCCCCCTTTAGTGATTAGGGTAGAGGCGCAGAGTTATCTCACCCCTGGCTTGCATTTGAGCTTACCCCGATTTCCTGGTAGCTAATAGCCGATTAAGGGCATTCATATAGGCCTTGGCACTGGCGACAATAATGTCGGTATCAGCACCCCGCCCGGTATATGTTGTCCCCTCGCTTTCTACTCTTACCAGCACCTCACCGATGGCATCAATACCCTCGGTAACCGATTTGACGGTAAACTCGGTAAGCTCATTAGGCACTCCTACCAGCCGGTTAATAGCCTTGTACACGGCGTCAACCGGGCCTGTGCCCAGAGCGGCGTCAGCCAGTACCTGCCCATCGGGGTTGATGAGTCTGACCGCGGCGGTGGGAATACCCCTGTCGCCGCAGGACACCTGGATACGGTCGAGGTGATAGGCTTCGGATGCAGTACGGTGCTCCTCAGCAACAAGGGACTCAATATCCCTATCGGTAACCTCTCTCTTTTTATCAGCCAGCTCCTTGAAGGCGGAAAAGGCACGCTCAAGGTCTTCCTTGGACAGGCTGTAGCCCAGTTCTGCCAGCCGCTCTCTAAAGCCGTGACGTCCGCTGGTCTTGCCCAGCACCAGGCTGCTGGCGGGCATGCCCACGGTTTTGGGGTCCATAATTTCGAAGGTGAGCGGCGACTTGATGACACCGTCCTGGTGAAGGCCGGAGGCATGGCGGAAGGCATTGGCGCCGATAATTGCCTTGTTAGGCTGCACCGGGAAGCCGGTCAGCTCGCTTACCAGTCGGCTGGTTTTATAAATTTGTGTGGTGTCAATATCGGTGGTCAGGTCATAGAAGTCCCGGCGGGTCTTGATAGCCATTACAATCTCCTCAAGTGAGGCATTGCCGGCCCTTTCCCCGATGCCGTTGATGGTCCCTTCGACCTGTCTTGCCCCCCTCTTGATAGCTTCCAGGCTATTGGCTACAGCCAGGCCGAGGTCATTGTGGCAGTGAACACTGACCACGGCGCGGTCGATATTGGGCACGTTTTTAAAGACTCCCTCAATAAGGTTGCCAAACTCATCAGGCATGGCATAGCCGACGGTATCAGGGATATTGACCGTAGTAGCCCCGGCATCAATGACTGCTTCCAGAATCTGGTGGATATATTCGGGGGCAGTACGGCTGGCGTCCATTGCCGAGAACTCGACGTCATCACAATATTTTTTGGCACGGGCTACCGTATTGCAGGACATCTCCATAATCTCCTGACGGCTCTTTCTCAGTTGATAGAAGAGGTGGATGTCTGAGGATGATAGGACTATGTGAATACGTGGGTGCTCAGCCCCCTTAACCGCCTCCCAGCTCTGGTCAACAGCGTCAAGGTTGGCGTGGGTCAGAACGCAGATTACGGGGTTGCGGACCTCTCTGGCAATCAGGCTTACTGCCTCAAAGTCACCGGGAGAGGTTACGGGAAACCCGGCCTCAATAACGTCGACACCTAGTTTCTCCAATTGATGGGCTATCTCCAGTTTCTCCTGGACATTGAGAGCCCCGGCGGCTGCCTGCTC
>CAZEBT010000091.1:0-5964 GCA_964510485.1 uncultured Dehalococcoidales bacterium
AGCGGCTCAGTGACCGGCAGGTTGACAGGATATTTGACATAATAAAATCCAGCGGCATTGATGAGGCACTGCTAGAAGCAGAGGGGCTGACCTTTGACTGGCACGGGAGGGTGATGACCGGGTTGCCGGGTTTGGTATGGCGCACCGCATTCCGCCGGGCAATCGGGCGGGTAAAGAGCCCGTTTCGCTGAAAGGGGACTTTCAGGTGACGGTCGGTTCACTGCTTGATATAGTACCGAGCCAGTGCTTAGAATAGAGATTGCATATTACTTTAGGGGGTATCCAGGAGGTGAGCAACGGGAGCGAGAGTCCGGGGCTGGGAGAAGCCGCCGGCCGTTTTCTAACTCAATTGCCGGTTGAGAGCAGAGGTGCCAGTCAGCAGGAGATATATAAATTCGTTCGCTGGTATGGCTGGGAACGGCCCTTCGGCGGGCTTAGAGCACCCGAGGTGGCTAACTATGCTGAGCGGTTGTCACAATCGGATACCGACTATGCCAGGAAGCTTGAGATGATACGTGCCTTTCTGTCTTATGCCAGGAAGGAGGGCTGGAGCAAGGGTAACCTTGCCGTTCACCTCAAGGCAAGGAAGGGTAAAACCAGGTTGAGGGCTTCATCCGGGCAGGGCAGGCCAGAGTCCGTCTCATTGACTCAGCAGGGCTATGATGAGCTTCAGGCTGAAATTACTGCCCTTCGGAGCAGGCGCCGCCAGGTTATTGATGATATGCAGAGGGCGGCGGCTGATAAGGACTTTCGTGAGAATGCCCCTCTGGATGCGGCTAGAGAACAGCGAGGGCAGATAGAGGGTAGAATCATGGAGCTTGAGGAAATCCTGGGCTCAGCGGTTATCATTGGTGAGAAGAGGGAGGCCACCACCAGGATAGGTATTGGTAATACTATCGTGTTACGGGACCTTGCCTCCGGAGAGGAATTGCGCTATATGCTGGTCAGCCCCAGGGAGGTAGACCCGGCCGGCGGCAAGATTTCCAGCGCCTCGCCCATAGGTAAGGCCGCTATCGGTAAGAGCCGGGGGGATATGGTGGAGGTAACCGTACCGGTGGGCGTGTTGCGCTATCAGATTAAGGAGATTGAGCGCTAACCGGTTTGCTCAAATGTGCTAAGTGCTAATTACGGTTGTGCTGTCTGCACAAAGGTGTGCCCTTTCAGCCAGAGCCCTGGTATGCCGTTTGAGGAGAAATTAGCTGCCTTGAAGGGATAACCTCCTGACAGATTGGATACCCACGGGTACTTATTGGCTATATCTTAGTAACCCCATCCCCCTGTGTCCCCCTTCCCCTTAAAAAGGGGAAGGGGGAGTATAAATTAAAGAGGGGCTTCGCCCCTCTTTAAAAAATGTCTTCCCCCTCTCTATTTGTGGAGATGCAGAATGAGAGATATAGAGGGGTGAAGCATATGAATATAGGGAGTTATATAAATATATGCGTTGGTGGCGAACTTTCTCATATAAATCGGGAGTGGAGCAGGTCTGACCTGCCAGAAATAGAGAGGAAAGATTGAAGGGGCGAAGCCCCTTCAAAAGATTACCCCCCGTCTCCTTTCGGGGGGGTACAAATAGGGAGTCAAAGAGAGGCGAAGCCTCTCTTATAAATCATTCCCCTTCCCCTTATCAAGGGGAAGGGGATAAAGGGGATAGGGTTACCTAATTTAAAAATGGTGAGGGATGGGGAGGATTGCCATCAATCTTTACCCACCGGAATAGTTGTCCCGGTGGCTCTGGCGATTAGCTTACCCTCCTGATTGGTAACCGTCATCTCGGAGATGCCGACCCGCCGTCCACTCCTTATTACCCGGCACTCGGCAATGAGTTCATCGTCTGCCCCGGCAGCGGCGATGAAATGGATATTGAACTGGGTGGCAACACTGGGGTAGGAAACCGAATTATTGGCGTAGGCAAATGCCTGGTCGGCTATTGACATAACGATTCCGCCGAAGACGAAGCCGTTGAAGTTCTGGTACTGGGGCAGTAGTTTCACGGCTACCCTGGCATAGCCCGGTGTAAGCTCCACCAGCCTCATTTTCAGGAAGGAGGCTATCGGCTCCCCCTCTTCTTTGGCTTTCAGTTCGGCTACAGTCTCTCTATCCGGTGCTGACATCTTGAACCCCCTGTTTTATGCTCTGGTCTTATCTATATTTTTCGATAGCCCTGCCAAGACCGTCCAGCGAACCCTCCAGCGTTTTATCATCAACACAATATGAGATACGAAAATACCCCGGTGCGCCGAATCCCCGACCGGGCACCGCCAGAACCAGCCACTGCTGTAGCTCCCTGACAAAGGCGACATCATCCTCCAGCGGCGTTCTGGGGAACATGTAGAAAGCCCCCCGGGGCTTGATTAGCGAGTAGCCCATCCCGGTAAGGTTTTCGTACAGAAAGTCACGCTTTCTCTGGTACTCGGCGACCGAAACGGTTACATTCTGCAGGTGGCGCACAATATTCTGCATCAGGGCTGGAGCATTAACATAGCCCAGTGTCCGGTTGCAGTAGATGAACCCATCTATCATCTCGCCCCGCTGGCTGCACTCAGGGTGCACGGCAATGTAGCCGATGCGCTCGCCGGGCAGTGCCAGGTCCTTGGAGTGGGAGGTGAGGACAATGGTTCGCGGGTGGTGATGCAGGGGCGAGGGGTACTCCAGTCCGTCGTAGATAATCTTGCGGTAGGCCTCATCGCTGATGAGAAAAATCTCTGTACCGTACCGGGTCTCCTCTTTACGGAGCACCTCTCCCAGGCTGTGCAGCCGGTCATCGCTGTAGACAGCGCCGGTGGGGTTGTTGGGTGAGTTTATGATTACCGCCTTCGTTTTCTCGCCAATAGAATCTTCCAGGACATCAAGCCTGGGCATAAATTGCTCATCGGTAGGCAGTACCCTGGATATGCCACCGTGATTATCAACATAGTTGAGGTACTCCACGAAGTAGGGAGCGAACACGATGACCTCGTCCTCAGGGTTGAGTACTGTCTTCAGGACCACGTTCAGTGCCCCGGCGGCTCCGCAGGTCATCACAATGTCATCGGCGCCAAACTTGATGCCTGTCTCCAGCGAGAGTTGCTCGGCAACCGCTGCCCTTGTCTCGGGGTAGCCCACATTTGGCATGTAGCGGTGCATCCCCGGCAGGGGGTTCTCCGCCAGCTTCCTCAGTTCCTGGTGAAACTCAGGGGGTGGCTCCATCATCGGGTTGCCCAGGGAGAGGTCGAAGACCTTATCATCGCCATAGCGCTGCTTGAGGATGGCTCCCTCATCAAACATCCTCCGTATCCAGGAACCCTCCGACATGCTCTGCCGCACCTTCTTAGAGATGGACACCTTGAATTTCCTTTCTACCCCGGTTGAAAGCGGTAATGTTAATCTTCTGGAGGTTCGGCGGCAGGCGCTCGGCGATGCTGTCCTTCCAGGTGCTTACCCTGAAAGGCAGGAAGGGGGAGACACAGCCCAGCATGAATATATTGAGTGTCCTGATGTTACCCGTTTCCCTGGCTCGCTGTATACCCTCAACGAAGTAGATGCGGTCGGTCTGCTGCTTCAGGATGCTGGTTACCCTGTCATCGCCGGGGTACTGCTCGTTGCCCAGACTGACAGCCATCGGGGGTAGTGACTGGTTATTAACGATGGCTATCCCCCCGTTTCTGAGGTAATGGCTCCACCTGGCCGCCTCAAGTTTCTCGAAGGCGAGCAGTATATCAACCTCGCCTGCTTTTATCAGGGGGGAGTAGACCTGCCGGGCTATCCGCACATTGCTCAGCACACTGCCGCCTCGCTGTGCCATGCCCAGGGTGTCCGTCTTCTTGACATCGTATCCGGAGTATATTGCTGCCTGGCTGATTATATCGCTGGCCAGGATATTCCCCTGTCCCCCTACCCCGGTGATAAGCAAATCCAGCTTCTTCACTCTGTATCCTCGTTCATAGTCATGGACTGCGGGGCTATTGCCTGCCGGGGACAGAGCTGCTCACAGATAGTGCAGGCATCACCGGTGCAGAGGGCGGCATCAATGAAGAGCCGCTCATCCTCCTTCTGAATCGCCGAGCAGCCGAGCCGCAGGCAGACACCGCACAGGTTGCACTTCTCAGTATCAATAGCTCTGGGTGCAGACCGTGCTGGCAGACGTACTGAGCAGGTACCACGGACAATAATAACGGAGAGCTCAGGGCTATCCAGCACGCTCCTTACCCCTGCCCTCAAAGCCTTCATGTCAAAGGCATCAATTACCCGAACATCCTTAACGCCGGTACCCCGGACAATGCCTTCGAGTTCCACCTTGGTGGTCTCTTTGCCCTGTGCGGAAATACCGGTGCCGGGGTGGTCCTGGTGACCCGTCATGGCAGTGGTGCCGTTGTCCAGGATTACCACGGTAATATGTCCCTCATTGTAGACTGCGTCTACCAGGGGCGTTATGCCGGAGTGCATGAAGGTGGAATCGCCGATAACGGCTACCACTTTCTTGCCCACTCCGGCTTTCTCCATGCCCAGTGCCTGACCGATGCTGGCGCCCATACAGGCGGTGGTGTCCATGGCGCTCAGCGGCGGATAGGTTGCCAGGGTATAGCAGCCAATGTCTCCGGTGATGACCAGGCTCGATTCCCTTGGTGCGTTACCCTTCTGTGGCCTGGAGCGCTGGCCGATGGTGTTGAGCACAAAGAAGATGCCAGTATGCGGGCAGCCCGGGCAGAGCAGGGGGGGCCGCCTGGGTAGCTCGGCGGCTGTTTCCGCCTTCTCCTGCTGTGGTGAAGCCTGAACAGGTAGCCCGGCACTGCGGCAGGCTTCCTCAACAATATCTGGATTTAACTCACCCACCCTGGGGATAAATTCCTTACCGCTGACCTTGATTCCCATGGCTTGAATGTGCTCCTGAAGGAATGGCTCAAGCTCCTCAATAACTATCAGCCTGTCCACCCGTGCTGCAAAGTCGCTGATTAGCTTCTCGGGGAGAGGGTAGGTCATCGCCAGCTTGAGGAAGGAAGCCCCGGGGAAGACCTCTCTGGCGTACTGGTAGGCAACACCGCTGGTGACGATACCGAGGTGATGCCTGCCCCATATTACCCGATTCAATGGAAAGGTCTCACTGTGGGCAGCCAGCCTGACCAGGCGCTCCTCGATAAATGCGTGCCTCAGCCGGGCAAAAACCGGCAGCATGACATACTTGGACACATCATACTGGAATCCCCTTTGCTTGGCCGGCACAGTCCGTTCCCGGTCCACCTTCACCACTGACTTTGAGTGTGAGATACGGGTTGTGGTGTACACCATCACCGGGGTATCAAAGCCTTCGCTGATATCGAAGGCGTAAGCCATAAAGTCGTAGGCTTCCTGGCTATCGCTCGGCTCCAGCATGGGTATTTTGGCAAATTTGGCATAGTAGCGGTTGTCCTGCTCGTTCTGGGAGCTGTGTATTCCCGGGTCACCGGCGCAGATGACAACCATTCCGGCGTTGATGCCGGTTATTGAGGCAGCCATGAACGGGTCACTGGCAACGTTCAGCCCTACCTGTTTCATTGAGACCATGGAGCGTACCCCGGCGTAGGCTGCCCCCAGCGCCACCTCCGTGGCTACCTTCTCGTTGGTAGACCACTCGGCGTAGATATCTTTAAAGCGGGCTATGGATTCAAGCACCTCAGAGCTCGGGGTTCCTGGATAGGCGGTGGCTACTCTGACACCGGCGTGGTAGGCTCCCAGTGCCAGGGCCTCATTTCCAGAAAGCAGTCTTATCATTGTCCGTATTATAGCATACCCCGCCTGAGTGAGGAACGTGAAGATAACGAAGGTTTTATTTGCATTTGGTTGGTTTTTATTGTCATTGCGAGCCGAAGCTCTGAGCGGAGCGAAGAGGCAGCGAAGCAATCTATAAATTTATTGAGATTGCCACGGACACTATCGTGTCCTCGCAATGACACAGCACTAATGTAACAACCGAAACCGAACAAAACCATAACGAAGGCCCTGAGTTTGCTG
>CAZEBT010000092.1:0-5948 GCA_964510485.1 uncultured Dehalococcoidales bacterium
ACCGGCAAGGGGTTTGCCATAGGCTCGGCGGCACTAACCGGCCTGGCTCTGGTGGCTGCCTACATTGAAGAATTGAGAGCCGGACTGATACGTATCGCGGAACATACTGCTAACGGGTTGGCTGAGGTTGTCCCCGGTGTATTCTGGAACGTGCAACAAGTAACCGAGGCGACTATTAATGATTTTGTCAGTGTCTATGCAATTCATCTGATGAACCCCAAGGTTATTGCCGGGATTTTCATTGGTGCCATGCTCGCCTTCGTATTTTGTGCCCTTATTAACAAGGCGGTGGGACGCAATGCAGGGAAGGTGGTGGAGGAGGTCAGGCGGCAGTGGCACGAGATACCCGGCCTAATGGAAGGGACGGGAAGACCCGATTACGGGCGGTGTGTTTATATTGCCACCCGGGCTGCCCAGAAAGAGATGATTCTGCCCTCGGTGCTGGCAATCGTTGTCCCCATACTGGTAGGTATTATCCTCGGTCCCGGGGCGGTTATGGGGCTTCTCTTCGGCGGGCTGACTTCAGGATTTGTGCTTGCCATTATGCTGGCAAATGCCGGTGGTGCCTGGGACAATGCCAAGAAATTCATTGAATCGGGTGCTCACGGAGGGAAAGGCTCGGATGCGCATAAGGCGGGCGTAGTTGGTGATACTGTAGGTGACCCGCTCAAGGACGCATCGGGTCCGTCGCTTAATATCCTGATAAAGCTTATGGCAATGATATCCATAGTTTTTGCCGGGGTTTCTGGTAGCGCCAGCCTGTTCTTCACAAGGTTGATTGGTGGCTGAGGAATCAGAAGGGTTGACTCTATAAAAATGGGTTGAACCCGCGCTCAGCACCTATGGTTGTGTCGGGGCCGTGACCGGGACAGACAGTAGTATTATCGGGTAGTGTCATAAGCTTGGTTCGGATGCTATCTATCTCCTGGTCGTAGCTGGCACCGGGAAGATCAGCCCTGCCGATGCCGAAGTTGAACAGGGTGTCCCCGCTGAATACAATCCCTTCTTCAACGAGACAGATGCCACCCGGTGTATGGCCCGGGGTATGGAGCACCCGGAAATGCAGGCTGCCGATATCTACGGTATCGCCCTCTTGGAGCAGGCGGTCGGCGGCAGGCGGGGGTTGGGAAAGGGGGTGGAATACTCGCTGGAGAGGCTGCCTCTGGAGAAGTTGTGCCTCAACAGCGTGAATGGCAATCTCGGCGCCGGTTGCCTCCTTAACCTCTCCCAGAGCACCGATATGGTCCATATGACTGTGAGTCAGGACAATAACCTTTATATTAAGCCCCAGCTCTTCAACGGTCTTTAAAATCTGTTTGGCGTCAGACCCGGGGTCAATTATCATTCCCTCTCTGGTGGACTCATCACCCACAACATAACAATTGGAAGCGAACATTCCCAGTTCAAGTTTCTTAAGAATCAATTTGGCTCCTTCTTCCTTACTTGCTGCACAGCGCGTGGTCTAATATCCTCTTTAGTGTAGATTTAAATTTTACCACTAAGCGGGATACAGCAGCAACAGCAGAGCCGGTTTTCTCTTGACATAGCTCAATATGGTTGTTAAACTTACGTTGCTACAATTCTTGGTCTCCGGCTATCGTTCCTGCCGGGGTTTTTTCTGGCGATTCTGTTGGAACGAAGGTGACCATTTTATAGTGCTTCTTCTTCAGAACCCCGTAGAGTATCAGGCGTAAAAATTATAGTATAAAAATTATAGTATAAAGGAGAACAGTATGCGTATCACACTGAGTGTAATCAAGGCTGATGTCGGTGGCTATGTGGGGCATTCTGAGTCACACCCTGATGTCCTGGCTAAGGCTGAGGATTGCCTGGCCAAGGCTCAAAAAGATGGGTTGCTGGTTGATTACCATGTAACCAAGTGCGGGGATGACCTGCAATTGATTATGACTCATCAGCAGGGAGTGGATAACGAAAAGATACATAAACTGGCCTGGGACACCTTCATTGAAGGCACCGCCGTGGCTAAAAGGCTGAAACTCCATGGTGCCGGGCAGGACCTGCTGGCGGATGCCTTTTCCGGTAATGTTAGAGGGATGGGACCCGGCGTGGCTGAGATGGAGTTTGAGGAGCGTGCTGCCGAGACAGTAATTGTTCTTATGGCTGACAAGACCTCTTCCGGGGCATGGAATCTGCCGCTATACAAGATATTTGCCGACCCGTTCAACACCATTGGTCTGGTAATTGATGGCAAAATGCATCAGGGTTTTTCTTTTGAGGTGCATGATGTTAAGGGGCATAAGAAGGTAGCCTTTGATGCACCTGAGGAGATTTATGACCTGCTGGTCTTCATAGGGGCGCCTTCACACTATATGGTGAAGGCGGTCTATCACCGGGGAACCAAGGAGATAGCCGCAGTATCCTCCACTCAGCGCCTGGCGCTGATTGCCGGGAAGTATGTGGGCAAGGATGACCCGGTGTGTATTGTCCGCTCCCAGGGGGAGTTCCCGGCGGTGGGTGAAGTACTGGAGCCTTTTACTTTACCGCTGCTGGTGGAGGGCTGGATGAGAGGCTCACATAACGGCCCCCTTATGCCGGTATCTATCCCGGATAGCACCCCGACTCGCTTTGATGGACCACCCAGGGTGGTAGCGGCTGGCTTTCAACTCTCCGGGGGCAAGCTGGTGGGACCTCGCGATATGTTTGCCGATAAGTCCTTTGATAACGCCCGCCAGCAGGCGCTTGATGCCGCCGATTTCATGCGTGCTCACGGCCCATTTGAGCCGCACCGTAAACCCCTGGAAGAGATGGAATATACCACCATGCCCGAGGTTATGAAGAAGCTATCGGGAAGGTTTGTTGACCTTGACTGATTTGGCGGCAACGGTTGCCCCGACTGCTAAAAGGCTTGTTTAGCGGTTTTTATGATAATTATAACCTGGAGATGAATTGCGTCCCAAACTGCTTCTAGCGACCAATAATCAAGGCAAGGTACGTGAGTACAAGAGCCTGCTCCAGGGCGTCCCGTTTGAGCTGGTTACTCTGGCTGAAGAGGGTATCGGCACAGTGGTTGATGAGGTCGGGGAAAGCCTGGAGGAGAACGCCAGGCTGAAGGCGTGTACCTTAGCTGCTGAGAGTCAGCTACTTTCCCTGGCTGATGACTCGGGGCTGGAGGTTGATGCCCTGGGTGGTGAGCCTGGTCGGCTATCGGCTCGCTATGCCGGTGAAGGCGCTTCCGACGGGGATAGGGTCAGCTATTTACTGTCACGGATGAAGGGTATACCCCGGGAGAGGCGGTCAGCCCGTTTCCGGTGTGTCATTGCTGTGGCTACGCCCGGCGGAGAAGTACACGTTTTTACTGGCGAGTGCCGTGGGTTTATAACCCTTGAGCCGAGGGGAGTGGGTAAACGGGGCTTTGGCTACGACCCGGTTTTCTGCCTTCCTGAACTGGATAAAACAATGGCTGAGCTGCCCCTGGAGGTAAAGAACCGTTTCAGTCATCGGGGAAAGGCAGCCAGAGAAGCATGCCGGGTGCTGGAGAAGCTAGCCGGTAGCTGATATACGGTATGGGAAGAAGAAAAAGCGGGGCAGTTGCTTGCGTAAAGTGCAGAATTAGTATATACTACTCGTTTACCAGCAGTATGCTTTCGGGGGTGGAATTATGAAGTTGTCATGCCTTCAGGAGAATCTAAATCGCGGGCTCGGTGTGGTGGCGAGGGCGGTGGCGACAAGGACAACCCTGCCAATAACCAACAATGTCCTCATTGCCACTGACCAGTCCCGTCTTAAGCTTGTCGCCACAAACCTGGAAATGGCTATCAGCCACTGGATTGGTGCCAAGGTAGAGAATGAAGGGGAGATTACTGTTCCGGCTCGGCTTCTCACCGAGTTTATTGGCTCGTTGCCGGCTGATAAGGTTGATATAGGTCTTACCTCCGGTAAGACTCTGGAGTTGAAATGCGCCCGCTACGAGGCGCGAATCAGCGGGATTGATGCCAAGGATTTCCCTCCCATACCCCAAGTTGACGAGGGTATTGTTACCAAGGTTGAGGTAGGTGCCCTCCGTCAGGGGATTAGTCAGGTTGTTTTTGCGGCTGCCTCAGAGGAATCGCGCCCGGTGCTTACCGGCGTTGATGCTCAGTTTGAGGGGGATTCAGTTACACTGGCAGCGGCTGATGGCTTTAGATTGGCTGTATTTAAGTTGCCTCTCGTTGAGCCGGTCAAGGAGAAAATCGAGGTTATTATTCCCGCCCGGACTCTGGGTGAGCTAAACCGGCTCATAGGTGATGATGAGGAGACGGTTGGCGTAACAGTAAATACCAGCAAGAGCCAGGTCCTTTTTGCTTTGAAGAATACCGAGCTGGTATCCCAGCTTGTTCAGGGCACTTTCCCCCAGTATGCCCAGCTTATTCCCCAGGGCTACAGTTCACGGGCGGTCATTGATGTTGGCGAGTTCCTGAGGGCAACCAGGACAGCCTCTATCTTTGCCCGTGACGGTAGTGGTATTGTCCGTCTGGTGGTGACGCCAGGCAGTGAACTGACGCCGGGCAAGTTAACGGTTTCTGCCCGCTCTGAGGAACTGGGTGACGATGTCGGTGAGATTGATGCTACCGTTGAGGGTGAGGAGGCGAAGATTGCCTTTAACGGCAGGTATCTGACCGATGTGCTCGGCGTGCTGAAGGAACCGCAGGTAGTCCTGGAGACGACCAATCCATCAAGCCCGGGCGTTATCCGACCGGTGGGGGTAGATAACTACACCCACGTGGTGATGCCGATGTTTGTCCAGTGGTGATGCATACACCGGCTAGCACAAAAGGCAGCATCTTTTACGGCCAATAATGAGCTGAAGTTCCGTAAGCTTTTCTTGACTGTTTTCTTTTGTTCATGCCTTGACGTATTTTATCATTCCGATTTTTTTAAACGTAAATATGAACCTGTATATGGACACAAGACAAAACAGGTTGGACTAACAGGCGATAGTGATGACTATTATCATTCCTATAGCCATAATTACAGGTATTCTAGCGTGGTTGTTTAGACCTAAAACGGGAACAACTAAGGCTCGTTGGGTTGCAATCTTAGCTACAGCGATTCCACTTGTTATCCTAGCCATTGCTGCTCTTGTTTTCCAACTCCTGCAAAATGCTACCGGAGATAAGGTAGTATCGGACATATCCAATATTTGCTTCATTGTTGGCATAGGTCTAATAGGCGCAGCGATTTTAGCATTGCTTGGCTTCGCTGTTGCGCGTAAAGTAGAAATAGTGAAGGGCATAGGTTTTAGTCTTAACATAATGATAATTCTATCTATATTAGAATTTGGTTTATTAGAGGCTTTAGCCGGAGTCTAGCGAGCACTCGCGTGAGTACATACATACGCATGAAAGGGCAAACATCTCGATGTTTGTCCAGTGGTAGCGGCAGTAAAGTTACTGCTTAAAAACCCTGACGGCACCTATTGCAGTCATCACAAATCCAGCAACGACACCAATAATTCCGTAATAAGCCGGGACTCCCCCGGAGATATTACCTTCCTCCAGTTGAGTGACCCCGGTAAAGATACCCAGTATTGAATATGGAATTGCTAGGATTAACAATGCGACTCCTATAACTAGTAATGCTATGCCCAACTTCATTTCTTAACTCCTGGTTACTCCACTATAGCGGATGGCATAATATTTGTGCTATCTAGTGTATCCTCTTTATCATCAAATAGTAAAGGTCAGAGGTATTAAACAGTTATACGCATAGCCGGACAGACATCCCCATGCTCGTCCAGTGGTAGTTTCGGGTTATATATCAACTGACATCTGCCGATAAAAATAGAGGTGTGTCCGGGCTAAATCATCATCTATTGCATTGACCTGAGGTAGCCGATGGTTTATAATTTAGATGAAGGACAGCCGACCGTAGAAGAGAGGCAGATTTGCACGAGTGTTGTGGCATTTTTGGTGTTTATAGCCCCAACGAAGATGTAGCTCGGCTTACCT
>CAZEBT010000093.1:0-5884 GCA_964510485.1 uncultured Dehalococcoidales bacterium
AGAAAGAGCTATCAAAGATTAAAAAACCTGTAAAGGTAGCCGTCATGGGCTGCGTGGTCAACGGCCCCGGCGAAGCCAGAGACGCCGACATTGGCATCGCCTGCGGCAAAGGCAGGGGCGTCCTCTTCAAAAAGGGCAAAAAGATTAAAACTATTCAGGAAAAGGACTTTGTCAGGGTGCTGATGAGAGAAATAAACAAATTTTGAAAGAGTAAAAAACCAAAAGGTGAGTTAAAGAGAGGCGAAGCCTCTCTTATATAAATTCCTCCCCCTCTCCTTGATAGGAGAGGGGGACACAGGGGGTGAGGTAGATAAAAACCAGACCCACTGGAATAAACCAGGCTAATGTGGTTAAATAGATTAGATTTCTGATTTGCTCTCAGAATCTTCACTCTTATAGCAACAATGCGCTTATCAAAACTATTTGGCAAGACACAAAGAGAGATACCAGCCGAGGCAGATACCATCAGCCACCAGCTTCTACTGAGAGCCGGGCTGATAAGCCAGGTAGCCGCCGGTGTCTACTCCTACCTGCCCCTGGCCTGGAGGGTGCTCAGGAAAATAGAGGAAATCATCCGCGACGAGATGAACAAAGCCGGCGGGCAGGAGCTCACCATGCCGGTCCTCCAGCCCCTTGAGCTCTGGCAGGAATCAGGACGAGACCAGGCTTTCGGCAAAACACTCTTTACCCTGTCCGACCGCAGGGAACGCAAGCTGGCTCTGGGACCAACCCACGAAGAGGTCATCACCCGACTGGTAAGCCACAACGTACAGAGCTACCGCGACCTGCCCCAGATGCTATATCAAATCCAGACCAAGTTCCGTGACGAGCCCCGCCCCAGAGGCGGGCTGATAAGAGTCCGTGAGTTCACCATGAAAGACCTCTACAGCTTTGATACCGATGAAGCCGGGCTGGACCAGAGCTACAACAAGATGCTCCAGGCATACCAGAATATCTACAACCGCTGTTGCCTGCCCACCATGCTGGTTGAAGCTGATAGCGGCGCCATCGGCGGTAAGGACTCCCACGAGTTCATGGTCATCGCCGAAAGCGGTGAAAACGAGATAATCTTCTGCCCCCAATGCCAGTACAGCGCCAATGCAGAAAAGGCACAAAGCATCAAGGGCACAGTAGAAGGTGGCCAACCACTGCCAAAGGAAGAGGTTGCCACTCCGGGTAGATATACCATTGAAGATGTTGCCAGCTTTCTCAACATCCCCACTAGCCAGACCCTCAAAGCCGTGTTCTATATCGCCGATGGAGAGCTGGTCTTCGTGGTTATCAGGGGCGACCTCGAGGTAAATGAGGTGAAGCTGAAGAACGCGCTGCACTGCTTTGAGCTCCGCATGGCTACCGAAGCTGAAGTGATTGAGGCTGGCATCGTTGCCGGCTTTGCCTCCCCGGTAGGTATAAAAGGCACGAGAATTATTGCCGATGACTCCGTAACCTCGGGGACAAACCTTGTTGCCGGCGGTAACAAGCCCGATACCCATCTCAGAAACGTCAACTACCCCAGGGACTTTAAGGCTGATATTACCGACGATATTGCGCTGGCTCACGCCGGAGAATCCTGCCCCAACTGCGGAAGCAAACTGTCATCCACCCACGGCATTGAGGTGGGGCACATCTTCAAGCTGGGCACCTTCCTCAGCGAGAAGCTGGGCGCCTCCTATATTGATGAAAGGGGTGAATCTCGCCCCATTGTGATGGGCTGCTACGGTATCGGCCTGGGCAGGCTGCTGGCTACCGCCATAGAGCAGAACCACGATGAGAAAGGCATTATCTGGCCGGTGCCTATTGCCCCCTACCACATCTACCTCTGCCCCCTCTACCGGGACGACTCCAAGGTCTCAGAAGCCGCTGAGGAACTGTACAGCCAGCTTGAGGCAGAGGGCCTGGAGGTACTCCTTGATGACCGAAAGGAATCGCCAGGGGTAAAGTTTAACGATGCCGACCTCCTGGGGATACCCATCCGGGTGACAGTCAGCCCACGCACCCTGGAGAAAAAAAGCGTAGAGCTAAAGTGGCGCTCCGAGAAAGAACCACAGCTTGTCCCGCTGAACGGGGTAGTAGCCCGGCTCAAAGAGCTTATCACCAGAGGAGCCACAACCAGTTGATTGTTGACCTTCACACCCATACCAAGCCTCTGTCTGATGACAGCTATCTTGAACCTGCAGAACTTATTCAACACGCCAAACGCGCTGGCCTGGATGCAATCTGTCTCACCGAGCACGACTGGTTCTGGGATAAAGACGCCCTCGCCCGACTGAGCCAGGAGCACGATTTCCTGGTCCTGCCGGGGGTAGAGATGAATACCGATGAAGGACACATGCTCGTGTTTGGTCTTGAAGAGTACAGCTTTGGTATGCACCATACCAGATACCTGAAGCAGGCTCTGGATGAGGTGGGGGGAGCGATGATTCTGGCACACCCCTACCGCCGGCAGTTCTATCCAAGCGATGACATCCGTGAGGCAGTTGAGCGGTACTACCAGAGGCCGTTCTTCCACCTGCTGGACGCAATTGAAGCACTTAACGGCAGGGCTACCGAAAGGCAAAACCAGTTTTCTCAGGAGCTGTGCCGCCGACTTAACCTGAGGGGCACCGGTGGCAGCGATGCCCACCATCTCTCAAATATAGCCACCTGTGCCACCCGCTTCGAGAGGAAAATCAGCAACGTTGAAGAGCTGATTACCGAGCTCAAGGCAGGCAGGTTCAGGCCGGTTGACCTGCGCTCAAACCCTTAAAGGCAAGCCGTCGCTCATGTCATTGCGAGGCGCATTAGCTAGGTAACCCCATCCCCCTGTATCCCCCTTCCCCTTCGATAAGGGGAAGGGGGAAAGATAAAAATAAGAGGGGCTTCGCCTCTCTTCACTCTCTCTAGGGTGGTGGGTGGGAATAGATATAAGAAATAAAAAAAGAAGAGGTAAAGCCCCCCCCTTGGACTATCTGTTCAGCGGTTTTCCATCGCAAAGCAGGAGGCAAAGAAAGAATGTTGTTTGGAGAGACTTTTTCGCTATGCTGCGTAATATTAGCCCCGCAGCCCGGCCCCCAGCTCCTGTGACAGCCTGTCCAGGATTCGCTTCTGGACCCGCTTGACTTCCTCATCGGTGAGGGTATGAGCTGGCGACTGGTAGGTAACCCTGTAGGCAAGGGACTTCTTGCCCGGCGGCACCTGGTCACCGGTATAGACATCAAATATAGCGACCTGCTCAACCAGAGGAAAGCTCTCTATGATATCCACAACCCTCTGGTGGGCTACCCCGGCATCAATTACCAGAGCCATATCCCTGACTATGGCCGGAAACCGTGGTATCGGCTGGAATATTCTATGACCGACCGTGAACGGTAGCAATGCTGGCAGGCTGATTTCAAAGAGATAGACTGACTCAGCAATCTCAAAGGCTTCCAGCACCCCGGGGTGCAACTCACCAACAACACCCACATTCCTGCCGTCGGCAACGATAGCAGCCTGCTTCGCCGGGTGCAGGCTCTCATCCCGGCACCCCTCAAAGCCAGCGGCTACACCCAGCTGGCCGAGTAATGCCTGCACCACCCCCTTAGCATCGAAGAAATCTACTGATTTCTCATCATCATACCAGGATTTCTCATGTCTGGGTCCACCCAGCACGCCGCACAGCACCTCAACCTCATCGGGTAGATCCCTTTCGCGGGGCAGATATACCCTGCCCAGCTCAAATATGCGGATGCCGCTATCTAGCCTTCCCCGGTTGGCAGAAAAGGCAGACAGCAGATTAGCCCGCAGGTCAGGACGGAGGTACTCCTGCTCCACGGTCATCGGATTAGTCACGCGAAGTGGCGTAATTGCGGGAGAATGCGACTCAGGAAGCAGCCTGCTCAACAGCTCCAGACTGGTCAGCGTATATGAGATTATCTCCTGAAAACCGAGCCCGGTTAAGACCCGCCTGACCTCACGCTTGAGACCAATGACAGGCTCCGGGTTCTGCCTGGGTATTGGCTGGCTGAGCATAGTCATCGGAATCTCGTCATAGCCAATAATACGGGCTACCTCCTCTATCAGGTCTACCGGCAGATTTATGTCGCTCCGCCAGTAAGGAGCCGTCGCCACGACCTCTGCGCCCGAACCCGCCTGCCGGCAGTCAAAGCCCAGGGAAGCAAGAGCCCCGACTATCTGCTCAGGGCTGAACTCAATCCCCAGCACTCTCTTGACCTCACCGGTTGTTATCGTGATGGGCTCTGGTTCAACCCTGCCGGGGTAGACATCAATGATGCCTCCGGCGGCCTCACCACCGCCCAGCTCAGCAATTAATTGAGTGGCCCGTTTAAGCGTCGCTGTGGTCAGCTCAGGGCTGATGCCCCTCTCAAACCGCATACACGCCTCACTGGGCATACTCAATGTCCTGCCGGTATAGTGAATACTCGCCGGGTTGAAACTAGCCGCCTCCAGCAGTATTGAGGTGGTCTGCTCGGTTACCTCACTATTGGCGCCGCCCATAACCCCGGCCACCGCCACCGAGCGTTCCTCATCAGCAATAACCAGCATATCCCTGGAGAGTACCCGTTCTACCCCGTCCAGACTGACTATCATTTCGCTATCAGCAGCCCGGCGCACAATAATTTTCTTCCCCCTGAGCCTCTCATAATCAAAGGCATGCAAAGGCTGCCCATACTCCAGCATAACATAGTTGGTAACATCAACGACGTTATTTATCGGGCGCATGCCACAAGCCACAAGCCGCTGCTGCATCCACCCCGGGGACTCAGCCAGTTTCACCCCGGTAATCAGGCTGGCACAATACCTGGGACATAAATCCGGGGCGGATATTTCCACCGATATGTGCTGGTCTACCGATGATGCCCCCTCCTGATAGCTAACCCCGGGAAGATGCACGCCCTGCCCTGTCAGGGCAGCAATCTCTCTGGATATTCCGATAATAGAGAGACAATCGGGCCGGTTGGGGGTTACATCCAGATTTATAACAACGTCACCCAGATAATCAGCCAGCGGTGTGCCAACAGGTGCTTCCGCCGGCAAAACCAGAATGCCCTCGTGGTTCTCCGAGATACCCAGCTCCTTCTCCGAGCAGGCCATGCCACTGGATACGACGCCGCGAATCCTGGCTGATTTCAAGCGCTCCGTCTTGCCGGTATGCGGGTTTATCAACTGAGAACCAACCGGGGCGAAGGCTACCCTGGCACCCACGGCTACATTCGGTGCCCCGCAGACAACCGTCTCCTGCCGGGGACCCAGGTCTATCGTAACCAGTGTGAGGCGGTCAGCATTGGGATGGGGGTTAACGGCAGTTATCTGCCCGATAACGATGCCTTCCCAGCTATCGCCGATAGACTGAAGCACCCTGCCCTCAAAGCCAGCCATCGTCAGCCGGTTGAGCACGTCATCCAGAGGCAAGGTAATGTCAACATATTCCTCTAGCCAGTTAAGTGAAGCCTTCATCTCTAAAACTGCCTCAAGAACCTCAGGTCACTGCCGAAGTAAAGCCGGATATCATCAACTCCATAGCGCAGCATATGCGGGCGCTCAACACCGATACCGAAGGCAAAACTGGTGTAGACGTCCGGGTCAATACCTCCACGCCGGAGCACATCGGGGTGGGTCATCCCCGCCCCCAGAATCTCAATCCAGCCGCTATCCCCGCACAGGCGGCACCCTTTACCATTACAGACCAGGCAATCAATAGCCATCTCAACTCCGGGCTCGACAAAGGGGAAGTAGTCACAGCGGAAGCGCACCTTCCTGTCCTCACCAAAATAACGGCGGGCAAACTCATAGAGTGTCCCCTTGAGGTCAGCCATGGTAATCCCCTTATCTACCACCAGCCCGTCCACCTGATGAAACATCGGCACATGGGTGGCATCGCTGGCCTCATAGCGATAAATCTTGC
>CAZEBT010000094.1:0-1502 GCA_964510485.1 uncultured Dehalococcoidales bacterium
GTGGGCAGCGGTATTGCCGGGCTCTATACCGCCCTGCTGGCGAAGGAGCAGGGGAGTGTCCTCATCATAACCAAGGGCAATATTGACGACTGCAATACCAAGCACGCTCAGGGGGGCATTGCCGCCCCTATCGGCAAGAATGACTCTCCGGAGCTACACTTCCAGGACACCATAGCCGCTGGAGACGGCCTGTGTGATGAGGATGCAGTGCGTATCCTGACCAACGAAGCACCGGACCGCATCGCTGACCTGGTCAACCTGGAGGTGCCCTTTGATACTATGAACGGGGAGATTGCGCTCACCATGGAGGCAGCTCACAGCGTGCCCCGTATTCTGCATGCCGGCGGTGATGCTACCGGCGAACACATTGAAGTCACCCTCAGTAAGCGGGTGCGCTCATCCAGGATTGAGGTGCTTGAAAATTTCCTGGCAACAGACATCCTGGCAGAAAAGGACAGGGTCAGGGGGGTTAGAGCCCTGGACTGCCGTACCGGCTCTGCTGAAGAATTTGAGTGCCGCTCACTGATTCTGGCTACCGGTGGTGGTGGACAACTATTCAGGTTTAATACTAACTCGGAAATAGCCACCGGTGACGGCATAGCCCTTGCCTTTAAAACCGGCGCCGAGATTATAGATATGGAGTTCTTCCAGTTCCACCCCACAGCCCTTCATATTCCCGGGGTAGCCCCCTTTCTCATATCGGAAGCAGTCAGGGGTGAAGGGGGGATTCTACGCAACGCGGAAGGTCGCCGCTTTATGCCCGACTATACGCCCGAGGGTGAGCTGGCACCACGGGATGTGGTCGCCCGCAGTATGCTGTACGAGATGCAGAAAACAGGCTCGGACCACCTATTCATTGATGTTACCCATCTACCGGTATCAGTTACCACAACACGCTTCCCCCATATATACCGGTTCTGTCTCGAACACGGCCTGGATATCACCAGGGTACAGGTGCCAGTAGCCCCGGCGGCTCACTACATGATGGGTGGCATCAGGGTCAATCACTGGGGAGAGACCAATATAGCCGGGCTATTCGCTACCGGCGAAGTTGCCTGCACCGGGGTGCACGGCGCCAACCGGCTGGCCTCAAACTCGATGCTTGAGGTACTTGTGTTCAGCAGAAGAATTATCGAAAAAACCAGCCGGGGGGCCGGCACGGAGGCACCAGTTAAGAAGCAGGGCAGGGAACTATATCACTCACTGGGACAGGGGCAAAGCACCAAAGACGTACCGCCACCAAGCCTCTACGGCCTACAATCGCTCCTCTGGGATAAGGTGGGCATCATACGCAGCAGGGAGACCCTGACCGAGGCGGCGGGTGTGCTGGCTGCCTGGCAAGGCTCGCTACCCGCAGCTACGGAGCGCCCCTCCTACGAACTCAACAACATGGCACTGACCGGCCGGCTGATGACCGAGGCAGCCCTTCTCAGAGAAGAGAGCCGCGGAGCCCACTTCCGCTCCGATTTCCCCGAGAAGTCGCTAGAATGGAAACGGCATAT
>CAZEBT010000094.1:1602-5878 GCA_964510485.1 uncultured Dehalococcoidales bacterium
CCATCTAAAGACCAAGTTGACAGCATCATAGACAATGCCCTGGCTGAGGACAGGGTATCAGAGGATATCACCAGTGATGCGTTAGTACCCCCCGAAATCCAGGGGAAGGCAGCCATAACAGCCAGGGGTGAAGGAGTACTCGCCGGGGGTGATATAGCCAGAAGGGTGTTTCTCAGGGTTGACCCTTCACTTCAGGTTGAGGTGCTCATTGAAGATGGAGCCGGGGTGAAACCGGCAGACACAATAGCCACCGTTACCGGCAGGGTAACCAGCATACTCAGAGCGGAGCGGGTAGCCCTTAACTTCCTGCAGAGGCTCAGCGGCATTGCCTCACAGACAGCCCAATATGTAGCCACGACCCGCGGTTCTGCCGTAACCATACTGGATACCCGCAAGACCACCCCTGGAATCAGGCTAATGGAGAAGTACGCCGTGCGCATGGGAGGCGGGCAGAACCACCGCCTGCACCTGGGTGATGGCATTCTGATTAAGGACAACCACCTGGCGGCACTGCGCGCTCTGGGCATGAAACTGAAGGATATCATAGCCAGGGCAAAACAGAATGCCCCCCGGGGACTGGCGGTCGAGGTAGAGACGACCACCGTTGAAGAAGCCCTGGCTGCAGCCGAAGCCGGGGCTGATATAATCATGCTGGACAATATGAGCCCGGATGAAGTGCGCCGTGTGGTGAGCTTAATACCGAACCAGGTCAAGACCGAAGCCTCGGGCGGAATTACGCTGGAAAATGTAGGGGATGTTGCCCGGACCGGGGTAGACTTTATCTCGGTGGGGGCACTCACTCACTCCGTAAAGGCACTGGACATCAGCCTTGAGATTGAGCCGCAGGCGCTCGAACTCCTCTGAGCCACCTCTACCCGGGCTTGAGATTCAGGCGTTCAGCCATTCGCTGAAGCCTGGCGGTGTCCTTTTCAGCAACGGCCTCGTCCCAGGTAGCGGCTTTGGCGTTAAAATACTCTCTAATCATTATTGTACTGTTTTTTTGCACGGACCCTGCTTACACTGCATATGTATTACGCTACTTTTTGGGCAAGAACATACCGTAAGATGTGGGTATGCGGTTGTCCACCGTGGTCTTCTGGGTCTTGCAGGGTACCCATCTCAATAATCTCAAAATCACGGAGGTGCTCTCTCAGGTCATACTCGGTGAAGTAGTGAACTGGTCTACCTGGCCGACTTTCGTAGGTATTTCTCTCAACTTCTTTGCCCTGTCCGAAGCTCGGCTCTTCGTCAGAAAAAACAGTGAAAAACACAAGGCCTTGCTCTCTTAACCTTCCAACACATTCCTGTAGAAACAGTCTTCTCTCACTCTCGCGGAAAAGATGCAGAACATTAAAGCAGTATATGGCATCATATTTAGCGGCGTCGAATGACATATCCAAGACTGACCCGTTGTAGAACCTTGACATGGGGTCAAACTGCTTCGCGAAGCTATCGGCAGTCTCGGAAATCTCAATACCGACCACATCGAAACCCGACGACGAGAACAACTTCGTGTTTCTTCCATAGCCTGAGCCTGGAACCAGAATGCTTTTAATATCATGCCTGAGGAAGAGCTCCAATGCGTAGTGTGCTGATTTGCTTGGCGACTCCCCCCATATCTTACCTTCCTCATTGAATCGCTTGCCCCAGTATTTTTTACCACTGGTCATTTTTTGTAACCTTCTCCTTAAAACAACAACTTCCGATAGACAGCCTCTATTCATTCGTGAGTGATTTTTCCTGCCAGCCCTTTACCTTCCTCTTGGGGGAGAAAATAGCGGCTATCATAAAGATTACCGATGAGGTAATCACTATGGTGGCGCCACTGGGGATGTTAAAGAGGTAGGAGAACAACAGCCCTATCCAGCCAGAGAGAACGCCGAAACCCGCCGAGAGAATAAACATCCGCTTCATGCTATAGGTAAGCTGGTAGGCAGCCGCGGCTGGATTCAGAATCAGGCTGAAGATAAGGAGTCCGCCGATAGAACGCAGGGACGTGGTAACCGTGGCACCGGTCAGGAACAGGACACCATATAAAACCAGTGTGGCTGGTAGCCCCACCGAGAGGGCGATGTCGCTGTGAAAAACGGTAGCCTGTATTTCCTTGAAGAAGATGGTAACCAACCCTACCACAACGACAGCCACTATCGCCAGCAATATGATATCACTCCTGGTATTGGTGAGGATACTGCCCCAGAGCAGCTCCAGGGCGCCTGATTTGGTGCCGGGCATCAGCCCCATAAAGAGAAAGGCAACCCCCAGCATAAGCGAGAAGACAACCCCCAGCGAGGTTTCCGGACTGAGCTCCCCACGGTCGGCCAGAGGGCCAATGATAGCTGCGGCGACAAGGCACAGGGTAAAGGCACCTATCAGCGGGTCAAAACCCAGCCATAAGCCGAGCAGTGCCCCGGCAAAGGCAGCGTGTGACATAGCCACGCCGATAAAGGGCATATGCAAAAGCACCACGAAGACACCCACCGTAGAGCAGGCAATACCACCCAGGAAGGCAGAAATAATGGCATTCTGCATAAACTGGTAGCCAAAGATGGACAGGTCCAAGTCTAAGACTCCTTTATGTGTATATGAGGTCTTCGCTCCTCAACCACCGGCGCGGGCATATTGTAGAGACGACTGAGACTATCGGTTGAGATAATTCTGTCCGGGGTCCCCTCATCCAGGATAAGCCCATCCTTCATCAGTACCACGCGGTCGCAGGTGTGGGGAAGAGCATCCAGGTCGTGGGTAACAAACAGGGTGGTCAGCCGCCGGGAACCGTGAATCTGTTTCACCAGCTCCAGTATCTCGGCCTGTGCCTTCCAGTCCAGTGAGGCGGTTGGCTCATCAAGCAGAAATATCTCCGGCTCCTGCGCCAGACAACGGGCGATGGCTACCCGCTGCTGCTCACCACCGGAAAGATGTCCAATCGGCCGCCGGGCAAGGTGAGTCATACCCACCAGCTCCAATACCTCATCAACAATCGCCCAGTCATGCTTGCCCGGTCTTCTAAAGAGACCCAGTACCCCGTAGCGACCTATCATGGCTACTTCACGAACGCTCATTGGCATCCGCGGGTCTATATTCTCTACCTGAGCCACATAGCCAACCCTCTTTCTCAGGGAATGGCCGTTGCCCCGGCTAAGGGAATTCCCCAGAACCCGTACCCGTCCGCTGAGCAGCTTGCCCAGCCCGTTGATTACGGTAAGAAGGGTGGTCTTACCAGCACCGTTGGGGCCAATGATACCAACAAACTCCCCGGACTCCACCTCAAGCGATACCCCCCGTAGAGCAATATCTTCCCGGTAGGAAACCACGGCATTTTCAATACTTATTACGGTAGCTCCCATCTCATCACCCCCTGTTTCTTCAGTGATAATTACTGAGCTACTGCCTCCAGTATCAACTCAATATTCCGGTCAATGGCTTTCTCCCAGGTCTCAGTATTATCAAAGCCGCCGGGGAAATTGGAGAGTATTACCCTTTTGCAGCCGAGCTCTTCGGCTATGCCGGCACCGGCATCCTTGCCGCTCTGCAGGTTATCAATAATCAGCGCTACGCTTTCCTCCCTACCCCTGTCCACCAGCTCCTTTATCACCTGCGGGGTAAGCGAGTCTGGTCTGCCGTAGAAGACAACAACATTGATGCCAACCCAATTGAGAAACGCAGCCTGCATACCGGAGCAAATCACGTTGACGCTGGAGATGTCCTTCCCACTCAGCTTATCTTTTATCTCAACTGCCTTAGCCTCAATCCTGTCCCTATATTCAGCCGCTGAGTCCTGGTAAGCGGCGCTGTTTCTAGCGTCTATCTGGCAGAGGGCGGCGGCAACCTTATCCGTCGCCTCTGCCTGTACCGATGGCGTCATCCAGTTACTCTGCGGGTTACTCGGTATATCAAGGGTGACAACAGTGAGGTCGGGATTGTTGGCTGAGTCGATTAGCTCCTGAGAGAACATCTCCCCCTGCCAGCCAGCCAGCAGAAAGAGGTCAGCATCAGCCAGTTTCTGAATATCACCGGGCTTAACATCGAAGTGCCCCGGGCATTGTGCCGGTGGGATAATATTGACCACGTCTACCAGGTCACCCCCAACCCGTTCTACTATCTGAGAGAGCAGGGATGTAGTGGTAACTACCTTGAATTTAGCGGTGGCTGTCGATGTACAACCACCCATAAGGGAGGAAAGGACAAGGCTCAAGACCAGAACACCGGCAACAAAAATCCAGGGTTTTTTCATAAACATGGTTCTCCTCTTCTAACTATAAATAAGGCAATTTTATGC
>CAZEBT010000095.1:0-5812 GCA_964510485.1 uncultured Dehalococcoidales bacterium
ACTCGCGACCCTCTCCTTGGCAAGGAGATGCTCTACCACTGAGCCACTTCCGCTTTTTCAAGCTCAGGTATATGGTGCCGAGGCCCAGAATCGAACTGGGGACACGTGGATTTTCAGTCCACTGCTCTACCGACTGAGCTACCTCGGCAACAAGGGATATTGTAGCTGTTAGAGGGCAGAGTGTCAAGGGATTGTGCTCGTTCATATGATTAGTGACACATTCTCCCCTTACCTCGTCATTGCGAGCCGAAACTCCGAGCCGAGTGAGGAGGAGGCGTGGCAATCTCGTTCCCCCGTAGATTGCTTCGGCACCTGGTGCCTCGCAATGACATAAGAGAGGTGCTGAGGCTTGTCCTGAACTTAGAACCACGATAGGCACTATACTCGGGGTTGTCACCCATCTATCCGAACTAGCTCAGGGAAACTGATAAGAAGGGCAACTGAGTATTAGTCATGTTAGTTATTGACATTCTCAATATGGCACACTAGAATGGACACGAAAGCACAGAACATGACCATATTCACACAGCACCGGCGCAAAAGCTATATTTTAGCTGGGAGGCGGGGGATGGAAGGTGAAAGAGGGGTACTGGACCCGCTAGATTTCAGGGCGGTGTATAGTACCCTTTTCTATTTGGTGGACAGCACGACATGACAATCTGTACCCGGCGATGAGGAGGCAGAGGTGATGAAAGACACGGCAAAAATGAAGAAGGAACTGATTGGTGAGCTGGAGGAAGCACGCCGCCGGATTGCGGAACTGGAAGCATTGGAAGGCGAGCGAAGGCGAAGGGAGGAAGAACTGAAAACAAGTGAAAAAATATACCGGGATACTGTAGAAAACATGAACGACGCATTGATAATACACGACTTTGAGGGAAGAATTTTTGATGTTAATAACCGGACGTGTGAATTGCTTGGCTATGAAAAGGGGAAAATCATCGGTGAACATATCACTAAGTTCACCGGCAAGGAGTCCATGAAAAGGTCGGCCGGGCACCTGAGGCAGTTGTCCCAGAAGGGGTCGCTGGTTTTCGATTCAGAGGCTCAAAGGAGTGACGGCTCAATTGTTCCAATAAATATCAGTGCCCGGATAATATACAGAGAGTGTAAGAGCTTTGTCCAGTCGTTTCTAAGGGACATCACCGAGCTCAAGCAGGCAGAGGAAGCGCTGAGGGAGAGCGAGGAACGCATGCACACCATTGTCTCTAGCGCACCCGTAGTGTTATGGTCATTAGACAAGGAGGGTATATTTACTCTCTCGGAAGGAGAGGGGCTGAAACCTCTGGGGCTGATGCCAGGTGAAGTAGTAGGGCAGTCCGTCTTTGATGTTTACCGTGACGTACCGCAAATTCTGGAAGATAACCACCGTGCCCTTTCTGGTGAAGCATTTATTTCAATCGTGGAGGTTGGAAATCTGGTATATGAGTCTCATTATTCTCCTATGCGGGATAAGAATGGAGAAATCACTGGCATGGTCGGTGTGTCTACTGACATAACCGAGCGGAAGGAGGCAGAGGAAAGGGAGAAAAGAATGCGAGAGGAACTATATCATGCCCGACGGCTGGCATCCATTGGTGAGCTGGCCGCCGGCGTTGCCCACGAGATAAACAATCCGCTCACCGGGATAATCGGGTTCTCCCAGCGCCTCTTGAAAAGGATTACCGATGAGGAAACCAGCCGTGTCCTGCAGAGGATTTATGGTGAAGCTCAGCGCGTATCCAGAATAGTGGAGAACCTGCTGACCTTTGCCCGTCGCCGTGGGCCAAAGAAGGAATATGTAAACATAAACGAAGTTATTCAGAGGACCCTGGAATTGAGGGCTTACGAACTGAGGACAGGCAATATTAACCTTGAGATTGAGCTTGCCTCTCACCTGCCCAAAATAATGGTTGACTTTCAACAGATACAGGAGGTCTACCTGAACCTCATACTGAATGCGGAGCAGGTCATGAGCGAAGCTAGGGAGGGCGGAACTCTCAGTATCAAAACGGAGAGGGTGAAGGGCGGTATCAGGGTCTCTTTTGCCGACAATGGGCCCGGAATTCCTGCAGAGAACCTAGAAAGGCTTTTCAACCCCTTTTTCACTACCAGAGAGGGAAGGGGGGGTACCGGTCTTGGGCTAAGCATTTGCCATGGCATCGTCACCGAGCATGGCGGCAAGATATATGCCAAAAGCAAACCGGGAGAAGGGGCTACCTTCTTTGTTGAGTTGCCAGTAACAGCGAAGAGGGATGAGCAAGAGGTGAGCCAGTAGCGTTAGTAAAATACGCCTCACGCCTGATACTTATCTGAGGTGATATTGGACAGGTCGGTGAGCACTCTGGAGAGCCGGTGCTTCTCCCTCTCGTCAGTGGACCGGCCCGGTTCGAATCTGTCCGACAGGTCACCTTCGTAGCCGCACTGGAGGCACCACTCGTACCAGCCGTCATCATCTATACTGATACAGATATCACCCCCGCAACGGGGACAGCCTTTCAACTTCCAACTAACCATGCCGCTCACCACAGAATGACCGTGTAACTTGTAGTTTGCCAAACTCACATCGCAAATACATCACAAAAGCACGGTAGAATACTACAATAACATCACAATATCAAGAGGCGTTATCACAAATAGATATGGAGTACTTTCGGAGATTCACACATGTCTCCCTCTATCTAATCACCTGTTTTGCGGGCTACCCCCATATGCCAATCGCGTGATATACTGAATGGCAGCATGAGACAGGCGGATGATTATGCCAGCCCGGGGCAGCGCAGGATTTTCGGGCTTAACCCCAACGTATTCTTCCTGGGTGTGGTCAGCCTGCTGACCGATGTCAGCAGCGAGATGATTTTTACGCTTGTCCCCCTCTTTCTGTGCAATGTGCTGGGGGCAGCGACCACGGTTGTGGGGCTGGTAGGGGGGATATCGGAGAGTGCCGATGCCCTGTTCCGGATACTGAGCGGCTGGGTCAGCGATAAGATTGGCAAGCGCAAGCTCCTGGCGGTGCTGGGCTACAGTATTTCCACCGTGTCCAAGCCCTTTATGCTCCTGGCGGCAAGCTGGGGCATTGTGCTATCGGTCAGGTTTGGCGACCGGATTGGCAAGGGCGTGCGGAGTTCATCGCGTGACGCCCTGATTGCAGATTCGGTGACATCGAAGGAGAGGGGAAGGGGGTTCGGCCTGCACCGGGCAATGGACACATCGGGGGCGGTGCTGGGCCTAGCGATAGCGGCGGTTATCATATATATTGTCCAGGGTGGGGGGTGGCAGCTGGAGCTGGAAACCTACCAGTGGATGGTAATTATCGGTATCATTCCAGCCGTTCTTGCGGTGCTGGTGCTGCTAATCTTCGTGCGCGAGAGGCGAAGGAAGGAGTCGCTGTACGGTACTTCTCAAGGTGGACTGCGCCCCGGCGGACCGGGGGCAGGGTTTGACACCCGCTTCAAGCTATTCCTGGCGATTATGGCGGTGTTTACGCTGGGTAACTCCAGCGATTTCTTTGTCATACTCAGGGCACAGGACATACAGGCACCACTCATCCAGGTGGTATTAATGCTGGTCCTGTTTAACGCCACATACGCACTTTCGGCACTACCGATGGGTATGCTTTCCGATAAACTGGGTAGAAGGCGGGTTATCAGCCTGGGGTGGTTTGTCTACGCCCTGGTCTACCTGGGGTTTGCGCTGGCATCAAGTGTCTGGCAGGTGTGGCTGCTTTTTGCCTGCTACGGGATTTACTATGGCATTGTCGAGGGAGCGGCCCGTGCCTTCGTGGCTGACCTTGTCCCCGAAGAGAGAAGGGGCACAGCCTACGGGCTGTATCATGGGGTTGTCGGCTTGACCCTTCTGCCGGCGAGCCTGATGGCGGGGTGGCTGTGGGAGGCGGTCAGCCCGGCGTCTCCTTTCTACCTCGGTGCCGGTCTTGCCTTTGTGGCGATGCTGGGCATCATGGCACTTATTAAGGAGTAGCACCGGGTCATCTAAGGGCGGCATTAGCCAGGGCGTCGGCCTCTCTGTTCTGCTCACGAGGGATAGAGGTGAGAGTAACGCCCTGGAACCGGCCCAACAGCCGGGATGCCTCCAGGTACAGGGGACGGAGAGAGGCTTTTTTTACCCGATACCTTCCATTGAGCTGTCTGACCACAAGCTGTGAGTCGGAACGTACTTCAACCCGGTCAGCACCCATCTCAGCAGCCTTTTCCAGAGCAGCAATAATTGCCCGGTATTCCGCCTGGTTGTTGGTGGTTCGGCCAATAGACCGGGAAATAGAGGCCAGCAACCTGCCCCTTTCATCCTTTAAGGTAGCACCAATAGCGGCTGGTCCGGGGTTACCCTGAGATGCACCGTCGGTGTTTATTATGACTCTATCCATATTCATCAGGCCAGAAACAGGATACGCCCGCAGCTACTGCAGCGTACCAGGTTGCCACTCCTTGCCTGCTGTAGCTCCATAGAGGGTAAGGCTATCTGGCAGCCGCGGCAGGTCCCCTGCTCCACCCTGGCAACGGCAGTCCCTTTCTGCTTTCTCAATTCAAGGTAGACCTCAATTGCCTGAGGCTCAATTTCGGCTAACATTAGCTCCCGCTTATTTGTAAGGTCGGAGCGTGCGCTCTTGAGCTGCTCCAGCCTGGCCGATAGCTCTTTTTGCTGGCTCTGCCATTCAGCCTCCAACCTCCTGAGTTCATCACTCATAGTGGCAACATTGGCTGTAGCCAGCTCAACCCTGTCCATTATCTCCAGTGCCCCGTCTTCCTTTTGGGCACGCCTGTCTTTCAGCTCATCGACCTCGTGCTGGAGATTGGCAAGCTCCTTGGGGTTCTTGATTGCCCCGCCGTAGAGCTTGTCTTCGCTGGTCTTGACCCTGACGGTAAGGTCGTCGATTTCCCACTCAGCCGACTGCTGCTGCCGGTTCAACTCTTCAAGGTGCTGTTGCTCGGCAGCGAGTTTTTCCTTAACCCGGGCGATTTCTTTACTTTCCCCAAGCTGGCCGGCAATCTTCTGCTGAGCCTGCTCATTGGATTCAAGCTCAAGGTCAAATTCCTGTAGCTGGTAGAGCTGCTTGGCAACACTCATCTTCTGCGGTCTATTTTATAACGGCTGTGCCGTAATAGCAATTCAAGGGTGGATTTTCGTAAATTCTCTCGTGTCATTGCGAGCCGAAGCCCTGAACGAAGTGAAGGGACAGCGAAGCAATCTGGTAAAGAGAAAAAAGCAAGCAGGATTGCTTCGGCACTCCGTGCCTCGCAATGACGGGTAGAGGGTTATGAGTCAACAGCCCACTGAAAGAGCGACAAAATCATGTGGCATAATTAGAACATCTGTGCTATTATATGGCTACATTCTGGTACAGGGGGAAGCCATGAGGCTACTGAGGTTAGCCGTGGAGAAAGAGAGATGGGACCTGGCAGCCCACACCATCGTGCTGGCGACTGCCAGCGTCCTCCGGGATGGAGAGAGGGCCAATGCCAACAAAAGCAGGCAAAAAAAGGGGCGCCCCGAAGGGCAACCAAAACGCTAGGAAGCACGGCTTCTACTCTAAGGTCCTTGACGAGGCGGAGAAGCTGGATTTTGAGCTGGCCTCTGGCGTTGAGGGTATTGATGACGAGATTGCCCTGCTGAGGGTTAAGATAAAGTCGCTCCTGGAGCATGACCCGGAGAATGTCCGGCTTATTATGCAGGTAACCAATGCCCTGGAGAGACTTATCACGACGAGGTACAGAATCAGCAAAGAGCAGGGAAAGGGGCTCAAGGAGGCAATACGCAATGTCATTAGAGACGTTGCCATCCCCCTCGGAATCGGCATCGGGGCAGCCATCGATAAATA
>CAZEBT010000096.1:0-5785 GCA_964510485.1 uncultured Dehalococcoidales bacterium
GTTCTTTCCCTGCACAAGCTCTGTCCCCCGGTGATTCGGGCCATCCTTGATTCGGGCGAGGTCAGGCTGCACGGTCTGGTATGCCCCGGCCATGTGTCGGCTATTACCGGCTCCCGCCCCTGGGAATTCATCGCCAGGGACTACGGCATCCCCTGCGTTGTCTCCGGTTTTGAACCCCTTGATATACTGCAGTGTGTTGATATGCTGGTAGCTCAGGTTGAAAATGGTGAGTCCAGGGTTGAGATTGCCTACCGCCGTGGAGTACAGCCGGAGGGCAATCCGCAGGCTCTTATGCTCATGGAGCAGGTCTTTCAGCCATGCCCGGCTGAGTGGCGGGGAATTGGGGAGATTCCCGATAGTGGCTTGAGGCTGAGGAAGGAGTACCGGCACTTTGATGCCGAGGTCGCTTTTGAAATTGAGCCCGGACCGACATTTGAACCCGAGGGCTGCATCTGCGGCGACATCCTGCGGGGTGTCAGAACCCCCCTTGATTGCCGGCTCTTCGGCAGGGCATGCACCCCGGAATACCCGGTGGGGCCGTGTATGGTATCATCGGAGGGCACCTGCTCCGCCTATTACCTTTACGGAGGGGACCTTGAAGGATAAAATCCTGCTGGCTCACGGCAGCGGCGGGAAGCTCGCCCACGAGCTGGTTGAGAAAGGCTTTCTTAAGGCTCTGAGTAATCCTCTGCTGGCTAAACTGGATGACTCGGCCGTTTTTGACCTCAGCGGCAGGCTCGCCTTTACCACCGATAGCTACGTCGTCAGCCCCCTCTTCTTCCCCGGCGGGGACATCGGCAGGCTGGCTGTCTGCGGCACGGTGAACGACCTGGCTATGTCCGGCGCCAGGCCCCTCTATCTGAGCCTTTCCTTCATCATTGAGGAGGGATTCCCCCGGGATGAGCTGGACAAAATCACCGGCTCTATCGGGCAGGCAGCCCGGGAGGCTGAGGTAGAGATTGTTACCGGAGATACCAAGGTGGTGCACCGGGGAAGTGCCGACCGGCTCTTTATCAATACCGCCGGCGTGGGCATAATACCGGAAGGGGTTGATATATCGGGCAGCAGGGCAGTACCCGGAGACAGGGTGATTCTAAGCGGGACTATTGGCGAGCACGGGATAGCTGTCCTCAGCCAGCGTGAGGGTCTGAGCTTTTCCACACACCTTGAGAGCGACTGTGCCCCGCTCGGAAAACTGGTGGCTGAAATGACAGGAGCCAGCAGCAACATCCATTGTTTACGTGACCCCACCCGGGGAGGTCTGGCAACCACCCTTAATGAGCTGGCCAGGCAATCGGGGGTGAGCATAAGGATTGAAGAGGGGAAGATAGCGGTGCGGGAAGAGGTCCTCGGTGCCTGTGAAATGCTGGGCTTTGACCCGCTCTACGTAGCCAATGAGGGTAAGCTGGTGTCGATAGTTAGCGAAAAGGATGCCGAAAAAGTGCTCAAGATAATGCGCAAAAACCGCTACGGTAAGGACGCCGCCATCATCGGTGAGGTGATGGCAGAGCACCCCGGCCGGGTGGTGATGAAGACCCTTCTGGGGACCTCCCGGATAGTTGATATGATGGTCGGCGATTTGCTGCCCAGGATTTGTTAGAGATGCACGAACTGTCTATTACTCAGAGCATGTTTGACCTCGTCCTGAAGCATGCCGAAGAGGCTGAGGCAAAGAAGGTGAAGAAAATCAACCTGGTTATCGGGGAGATGACCGGGGTTGTCGGCGAGTGCGTGGAGTTCTATCTCGGTTTCCTGAGCAAAGGGACAATTGCCGAGGGGGCAGTCCTGGCTGTCAAAACGGTGCCGGTAAAAGCCACCTGCCGGGACTGCGGCGAAACATTCGAGCTAAAGGAGCTTGACTGGACCTGCCCTGGCTGTGGAGGTAGCAGCCTGCAAATCTCATCTGGCAGAGAGCTATTCGTAGAAAGTATTGAGGTGGAATAAATGGAAATCAAGGTTCTTAAAGATATTCTGGGTGCCAATGAGCAGAGGGCAGGAGAAAACCGGGCACTGCTGGAAAGCAATAACGTATTTGCCGTGAACCTGATGTCCTCACCGGGCGCCGGCAAGACCAGCCTGGTTCTCCAGACAATAAGGGGTCTTGCGGGGAAGTCCAGGGTTGGCGTTATTGAAGGTGATGTCAGTTCCAGCCTGGATGCTGAGCTAATAGCCAGAGAGGGCGTGCCGGTGGTGCAGATAAACACCGGCGGGGAATGCCACCTTGACGCCAATATGACGCATAATGCCCTGGTAAACATTCCCCTCAGGGATATTGACCTGCTGCTCATAGAGAATGTGGGGAATCTAATCTGCCCCGCCGAGTTCAACCTCGGTGAGCACAAAAGGGTGGTAATTTCAAGCATCCCGGAAGGGGACGATAAGCCCTTCAAGTACCCTCTAATGTTCCATACGGCAGACGCCGTAGTGATAAATAAGACCGACCTGCTGCCCTACCTGAGGTTTGATACCGGCTCCTTCTCCCAGGCAGTTAAAGGGATAAACGACAGGGTGGAAATCCTCCAGGTCTCCTGTACTTCGGGCGAAGGGATTGAAGAATGGGTCTCCTGGCTGCTGAGCCAGATGGCGAATGTGATATAATAATCGTGGCAATCAGCACTAAAGGTCGGCTAAATGAGTCCCGGAACGGTAGCAGTATATCTTGGCATGGGCTCAAATATGGGAAACCGCAGGGATAACCTGGATAAGGGCCTGGAGCTCCTGTCGCGAAGGGTAAAACTGGAGCAGGTGTCATCCGTATATGATACCGCGCCAGTTGGTAATACTCAGCAGCCCCGTTTTCTTAACCTGGTCTGCCGGGTCAATACCATACTGGAACCTGTGGGACTGCTCACACTGGCCAAGGGTATTGAATCAAAGCTGGGCAGGACATTGCCGGGACGTAATGCCCCCCGCCCCCTTGATATTGATATTCTGTTGTATGGTGACCAGATTATTGATACCCCCAAGCTGGTTATCCCCCATCCCAGGCTGGAGGAAAGGGATTTTGTCCTCGTTCCCCTTGCTGAGATTGCCCCCGAACTGGTACACCCGGTGAGTGGCAGGACTATCAAAGAGCTGCTTTCGGGGTTAAAGGAAGGGACACAGGGACTGTTTAAACTGGAGAAGGGTTGAGGCACAGCAATGTACCAGGTATCTGTTGAGAGGCACTTTGATGCCGCTCATTTCCTGAGGGGCTATCAGGGCAAGTGTGAAGCACTGCACGGGCATCGGTTCCGGGTGGTAGCCAGGGTAGAGTCTTCACGGCTTGATGATATAGGGATAGCCTACGATTTTACGGCTCTGAAGAAGCACCTGGATGAAATCATAGCCAGATATGACCACACCTGTCTCAATGAGGTGCCACCGTTTGACAGGATAAACCCGTCTTCGGAGAATATTGCTGTCACCATCTATGGTGAACTTAAGCCGAAACTGGCGGGAGCGCCAGTTTCCCTGTCCTGTATAGAGGTCTGGGAATCACCGCAGAGTGGTATAGCCTATAGCCCTGATTAGTGCTGCTGTTCCGGCGGCAGAAGATTGGGGATGGTATCCACAATAGGGTAGCGCACATCGCACTTGGCGCAGTACAGGGTACCGGTAACCACTTCCGTCTCGTTCTCCTCCTCAGTGCTGAGCTTCAGCTCCCCCTTGCATACCGGACAGGCAAGAATATCCATCAACTCCTTCTTCATAGCCTGATTATATCACCTTCCCCCTGGATTGTCTCTAACCGCCTCCTCATAGTCCGGGCGGCATTGACAACCCGACCGCGGATAACTAAACTGAGACTGAATCCTGCACTACCGCTGGGGAGGCTGAAGATGTGGTGGGACGTGATATGGGCTGAGGGTATGTTTTTAGCCTGGGGTCCGCCACTTTATGTGTGGTGGACTCTCTGTCACCACATCATAGCCAGGAAAACGGATACACAATCTGCCTGGCTGGTCTGGATTCCGATTGTCAAATTTTACATTGTTTGTAAGATAGCCGGCCAGCCCGGCTGGTGGTTCCTTCTATTCTTCATACCAATAGTTAACATAATTGTCTACATCTTCGTCTGGATGAACATAGCCGAGGCCTGCAACCGGCCAACCTGGCTGGGCATATTCATGATAGTACCCGTGGTAAACCTGCTGATACTGGGCGTACTTGCCCTCGGTGAATAGGAATCCGGGTGACCACTACCCTGCCAGTCCCATGAGACCTCTGGCATACCTTTTTATGTCCTCACCTCAGCCAAATCACTCATTAAGAAGGCCTGAAATTAGGCATTTATGCTGATGTACAAAATTGCATATTAGTGTAGTCTCAGAGTATGCAAAGGTCTGTCCCCATCAGGGTAAGGAAGGCAACCAGAGACAAATTGCACTCCATCAAGAATCCCGGGCAAACCCTGGATGGAATTATAACTCAGTTGATTGAATTGTGGGTAAAGCAGAGGAAGCGGGAGACTTGAGGGAGGGAGCATGAGCGCTGCTAATAGTAAGGAAGGGTCACAGATGACGGTCGAGATTTCATCACAAAGAATCCATAGCGGTTTTGTCACCAAGGTCATGGAGATTAGCGGGCAGAACCTTCTCTCCTGTTACCAGTGTGGTATGTGCTCAGCAGGCTGCCCGATGTCATTTGCTATGGACCTTAAGCCTAGTCAGATTATGCGATTGGTGCAGCTGGGGTTAGAGGAGGACATAGCTAACTCGAAAACCATCTGGCTGTGTGCCTCTTGCCTTACCTGCTCTGTTCGTTGCCCCAGGGGGGTTGACATCTGTAGAGTAATGGAAGCCTTAAGGCTTATCACCTTAAGGAAGAATATCGATTACCTGAACCCGGCAATGATTCCTGCTGAGGCTATCGCTGAACTTCCCCAGATTGCTCTGGTGAGTGGCTTTAGAAAACACACTGCCTAGATTGTTTTTTATAGAGTATGGTAGTCCCTTCAAGAGGCGGATAGGGGTAGCCAGAGGTTTCAGGTGAGTCTGATGAGGACCGGCGTGGATATCAGGATTGGCGTATATGTATGTCATTGTGGGTTAAACATCGCCGGCACGGTTGATGTGGAAAGGGTAGCCGAGTATGCCCGGAGCCTTCCATCGGTGGCAGTTGCCCGTGATTACCGGTATATGTGTTCTGACCCGGGGCAGGAGCTCATTAAAAACGATATTGGAGAGCTGGGGCTTAACCGGGTTGTGGTCGCTTCCTGCTCGCCGCGCTTGCATGAGCGTACATTTCGCGGTGCCTGCCAGGATGCCGGGCTCAACCCGTATTTGTGTGAGCAGGCAAATATTCGGGAGCAGTGCTCCTGGGTCCATGATGATAGAGAGTTAGCCACCAGGAAGGCTATGGATATAGTGCGGGCGGCGGTAAGGCGCGTCTATTATAATGAGCCTCTGGAGGTTAAGGAAGCGCCGGTTAATCCCAGTGTCCTGGTTGTCGGTGGGGGCATTGCTGGAATTCAAGCCTCTCTGGACATTGCCAATGGTGAGCACAAGGTTTACCTTGTGGAGAGGGAGCCTTCGATAGGCGGGCACATGATTCAGCTGGACAGGACCTTCCCCACCCTGGACTGCTCCGAGTGTATCCTGACGCCGAAGATGACCGAGGTCGGGCAGCACCCCTACATTGAACTCCTGAGCTACAGCGAGGTGGAGGAGGTCTCGGGGTCGGTAGGGGCTTTCAGGGTCAGGGTCAGGAAAAAGGCGCGCTTCGTGGATGAGAGCAAGTGCATCGGCTGCGGTGTCTGCGAGGAGAAGTGCCCCTGGAAGCTCCCGAGTGAGTTTGAGATGGG
>CAZEBT010000097.1:0-5720 GCA_964510485.1 uncultured Dehalococcoidales bacterium
ACTGGAGCTTTTCATCCTGCTGGGTTAACCCTGCCATCCTCATTCTCTCCATTACTGAGTAAGCATACTCAATCCCGTAACCGATGCCGCTTACTGTCGGGTCGATGACAATCTGTTCATCGGGAACCCCGAGATTGCCCAGCAGGATATTAAGCTGCTTCGCCAGGTTGATATCTATCGGGGTTGATGATACCACGGTGTGCTTATAGCCGATGGCGGCGGCACCAATCCTCTTGTAGTCTCCCTCTTCGACCGGCCCGATAATCAGTTTCTTGTCCTGGCAGACTTCAGCCACCTTGGTCAGTACCGCGATATCTTTATCATGGTTGGCTGTTCCCCAGACAATCAGGGGGACGTCAATAGCATCGGCTACCTTTTTGACTACCTCGGCAGCTTCATCAGCCCCGCGGTCAAGCCCATTGGGGTCGGTGCTTACCAGTTGCAGGCATATCATCTCTGCCCCGTAGTCATCAATGCACTTCTTTGCCCAGGCAACCGGGTCATCGGTTACCCCGGCGAAGGGCTCCAGGGCAGCCTCAGCCCACTCCTCTGGCGGGCAGTCAAGGACCTCCATGGCTATCTTGGGCTGGCGGGGCATCTCGCCTTCAAAGAGGTAGAACGGATAGACTGTCTCCCCACCGACAGTTACTGCCTTGTCACCCTTGCCCAGCGTTACCTCTTTAATCTTGCCAGTATACGACGTTTTTGGAATCTCTAGCGCCATTGTGCCTCCCCTTTCGCTGCTTATTTTACATAACTATCAAAACGACTCAGGGCTAATCAGGCATGGATTGCCCTCCAAATCGCTTAAGCCGGGTTTTTCCTCTTTTCGCTGCCATACCAGTCTTCACTGTACCAGTAGCGCTCGCCGGTTTGCAGATACCTCAGCTTCTCCTCTCTGGTATCCATCTTCTGTCTCCATCTCCCCAGCTCCTCACCATCAGGGGTACCCTCTTCAAAGGTTGCCCCCAGCAACTCTACCTTCTCCCTCCCTGGTGCCTTTACCTTCTCAATCTTGTATTCCATCTTTCTTTGCCCTCACTTCCTAGATTAGGCCGGCAGCCAGCTTGGCTGCTCTTACTGTATTCGTCATCAGCATGGTTATGGTCATGGGTCCTACCCCGCCGGGTACCGGAGTAATGGCACCGGCTTTCTCCTTGACATTTTCAAAATCGACATCGCCGGATAGAATCCTTTTACCATCGGCGGTTGTGCCTATCTGGTTAACCCCGACATCAATTACCACCACACCCTCTTTAACCATATCGGCGGTGATAGCCTTGGCCTTGCCGGCAGCTACAATCAGTATGTCGGCTCGCTTGGTATGGAAGGCCATGTCCTTGGTGCGGGTGTGGCAGATGGTTACCGTGGCGTTAGCCCCCTCCTGCTTCTGGAGGAGGATATTGGCTATGGGTTTACCGACGATGTTACTCCTGCCCACGACCACCACCTCAGCCCCTTCAGTCTTAACCCCTGACCTGATTAGAAGCTGCTGTATGCCATGAGGTGTGCAGGGTAAGTAATCCGGCTCTCCTATCATCAGTTTGCCCAGACTCACCGGGTGAAAGCCATCAACATCCTTCTTGGGGTTGATGGCGTAGAGGACCTCGGTCTCATTGATGTGTTTGGGCAGGGGTAATTGAACGAGAATACCGTGTATCTTGGGGTTCTTGTTCAGCCTGTCAACCAGGGCTAGCAGGTCCTCTTGACTGGTATCAGCCGGCAGGTCGTGTCTTTCTGAGTAGATGCCCAGGTTCTGGGAGGTCTTTTCTTTCTGCCCGACATAGACCTGAGACGCCGGGTCCTCACCCACCAGGACAGTAGCCAGTCCGGGTATCAGATTGTGCTTCTCCTTGAGCTCAGCGATTTCCTGTTTTAATTCTGCGCGAATCCCCTTGGCAACCTCGCTACCACTGATAATCTTTGCCGTCATTTTCCTCTCCTCTATATTATAAAATTTTATCAGGATAAATGCTACCTTCCGGGTATCTCCGTGGCTTTCAGTGCCTCTTCTGGCAGCTCTACTGATACGGGTAGGTCATGGTCGTAGAGCTTCGTCTCTGTGTTCATAGCCAGGGTTAGCTTTTCAAAATCTGCCTCACCAGCCCCTACATCCTCGGCGGCAATATCCATAAGTATGTCAACCTTGCCTAGATGCACCCCCTACGTGGTTACACTTGCCTTATTGAGAATCTTATCCATTAAATCGTCAACCGCCCTCACTGCTTCAGACGTGTCGGGCAGGTCAGTTAGTGGCTTGAGCTCAAGGTCATATCGGTACACCGTTTCATCCTCAGGGATTATGGCATCGGGCTCAATTCCCAGCCTGCCCAGTTCCTCACTGACCAGCGGGTCCAGCTTCTCAGGGGCGATATTGATTATTGCCAGTTGCCTCTTTATCACCAGTTTGAGCTCGGCGGCGAGCTCCTTTATTCGGGCAATAGCGCGGACCCCCTTTACTGAGTGGTTGGAGACCAGCAGCAGCGCATCAATATTCTGTGTTGTCCTCCGGCTCAGGTGCTCCATCCCGGCTTCATTGTCCATAACCGAATAGGCATAGTTGTCAGCCAGGCCGTCAGCGAACTTCTTCAGGATGACATTGGGATAACAGTAGCACTCGGGGCCTTCCCCTCTGCCCATTGTTACCAGGTCAAGCCCCTTGCTTTCGACAACTATCTCGTTCAGCTTGAACTCCAGATAGGTCTCCTTGGTCATTCCTGGAGGTATGTTTATCTTCTCCCTCTGAAAGTCATCCAGCATCAAGCCAACAGTCCTGCCTACCTTAAGCCCCAGACTCTCCCCGAGGTTGGCATTGGGGTCAGCATCAATTGCCAGGATTGGCCCCGTATCCTTCTTTTTCAGGTAGCGGATGACCAGACTTGCCAGCGAAGTCTTGCCACTGCCACCCTTTCCGGCGACAGCGATATTAAAACTCAAACGGCTACCCTCTGTTTTGATTATCTGCTATTCACTAGAATAGACCGCTGACCTTGCCGGTCTTTACGTCCACATCAACCTTGCGGAAGGCAGGGTCGGATGAGGTTCCCGGCATCAGGCTGATTGCTCCGGCGCAGGGGCAGAGGAATTTGGCTCCGGAGTAAATCAGTACGTCACGGATAGGCAGCATCCACCCCTTGGGTACACCCTTGATAGCCGGGTCGTGGGTGAGGCTCAGGTGGGTCTTTACCATCATGGTAGCATATTCATCGTACTTGGGGTCAGACTCGAGCTTTTTAGCCTTGGCCTCAGCGTCGGCAGTCCAGCTGGCGCCATCAGCTCCGTAGACGACCTTGGCAATTTTGTCGACCCTCTCCCTGAGTTTCATGTCCATAGGATAGAGGAACTTGAACTCGTTCTCTTCTTCGCAGGCTTCCTTGACAACATCAGCCAGCTCCAGGGCACCATCACCGCCATCGGCCCAGTGGCTGGATACGGCACAGCGTGCCCCGGCCCCCTCGGCTGCCTTTCTGACCATGGCAATCTCATCCTTGGTGTCGGAGTGGAAGCTGTTGATGCACACCACCGGGTTGGTGCCTGATGTTCTGATAGTGTTGATGTGGTGCAGCATGTTGGGCAGGCCCTTCTCCAGGAGTTCCAGGTTCTCCTTGGTATATTCATCGGGTAGCTTAAGTCCGGCAACTACCCTGGGACCGCCGCCGTGCATCTTCAGGGCACGTATGGTGGTGGTGAGTACCGATACGTGCGGCTTGAGGCCGCTGTAGCGGCACTTGACGTTCCAGAACTTCTCAAACCCGATATCGGCAGCAAAGCCGCTTTCCGTTACGTGATAGTCAAACAGTTTCAGCCCGACTCGGTCACCGATGATAGAGGACTGCCCCACGGCAATATTGGCGAACGGACCGGCGTGCACCATACAGGGCTGGTACTCAACTGTGCACCCCAGGGTGGGGTTGATGGTGTTGCGCATCCAGGCGGTCATGGCACCGCCCACCTCCAGGTCGCCGGTGGTGATAGCGTTGCCCTTCTTATCAAAGGCAACGGTAATCTCGTCCATTCTTTTACGCAGGTCAGCCAGGTCGGTGACGATGGACAGCATAGCCATAAGCTCGGAGCTTACCGCGATGCCGAATTTAGACTGCATTGTGAAGCCATCCATGCGCCCGCCGAGGCCGATGACAATGTTCCTGAGACTCTGAGCGCAGAAGTCCATAATCCAGCCCATCTCCACCCGGGTGGGGTCAACGTCCAGGCGGCGCATCCTGGTCAGCTTCTCCAGTCGGGCGTCATCGTAGTTGCGCTCGTGCTGCATCCTGGCGGTAAGGGCGACCATAGCCAGGTTATGGGCGTTCATAATGTCGTTGATGTCTCCGGTGAGCCCCATGGAGAATTCGGTCATCGGGATTAGCAGGGCGTTGCCACCGCCGGCAGCAGTCCCCTTGATGTTCATCGTGGGACCACCTGACGGCTGGCGGATACAACCGCCCACATTCAAGCCTCGCTTACCCATACCCTCCAGGATACCCATCGTGGTGGTAGTCTTTCCTTCACCCAGCGGGGTGGGGGTGATGGCAGTTACTTCAATGTACTTACCATCTGGTTTGTCCTTGAGACGCTCAATGATTTTCAGGAAATCGAGCCGGGGTGTTCTCCCGTAGGGGATTATCTCATCCTTTTCCAATCCCAATCTCTCTTGCCACTTGTCCGGTGTAGGCATACCCGGTTCGGCTGCTTCAGCAATCTGCCAGTCCTTCATCTTTACTGCGTCGTAGGCCACGGAAAACCTCCTTTGTTGTATGTATTTTTTTATTTGAGGGTCTTACCCGCAAACTCCCTTTTAGCTAGCTTATTGTGCTTGGTGTTTGAGCGCTGGTTAACAAAGCCCGGTAGATATTCTTCACCTCATCAACAATCTGCTTGCTGGAATCGAGAAAGGGACGATTGGCCAGGTCAGCATCCACCAGCGCCTGGTCATAGGGGATAAAGCCCAAAAATTCCGCATCGGGCAGGCTGCTAATCAGGAACTCCTTCTCTGAGGGGTTACGAATCTTGTTTCCCACCACAGCGATATTCTGCAGGCCCAGGTCGTGTGCCAGCTGGAAGATTCTGCGGGCGGTTTCAATGCTTCGCCTACCTGGCTCCACCACCACAATAAGCTTATCTACTACCCTGGCTGTCCCCCGTGCTAGGTGTTCTATCCCGGCCTCCATATCCAGAATAACCACTTCATCCCTCTGTACAAGTAGATGGCTGAGCAGGGCTTGGAGCAGAGCACCCTCCGGGCAATAGCACCCGGTGCCTCCCCTTTTAATCCGCCCCATTACCATTAGTCTTACGCCATCGTGTTTTACGGAATACTTTTCTGGTATGTCGTCTACCTTGGGGTTCAGTTTGAAGAAGGGTGCGGACTGCCCGGGCCGCGCCCCGGTCCTCTCTTCAATGAGGTCACTCAATTCAGAGATAGGGGTTATATCATCCGGGTGCGGGAAACCAAGGTTGGCGGCTAGATTAGCATCAGGGTCAGCATCTATGGCTAATACCGAATAGCCTGACTCAGAAAATATCTTGGAGAGAAGAGAAGCTAGCAGGGTCTTCCCAACTCCCCCTTTGCCACTAATAGCAATCTTCATCAAAATCGTATGATGGCACAACAAAGCTGAGACTTCTCCAGGGAAGCACTCAGCCTCAACAGGTCTGTCGTTTCACGGACCTCTATATTCAGTATACCCTACCCATATTTTAAAAGTCAAGCAAAGCCAGAG